>CAMNPM010000012.1 GCA_946548065.1 uncultured Prevotella sp.
AGGAAAGCGTCAAGCGGGCGTTGGAGGTAGCGGCTGCCGGTGGTCATAACCTCATCATGATAGGTCCGCCGGGCAGCGGCAAGTCGATGCTCGCCAAGCGCCTGCCCTCCATCCTGCCTCCCCTGTCGCTGGCAGAGAGTCTGGAGACCACGCAGATTCACTCCGTGGCCGGCAAACTGGCGCGCGGTACCAGCCTTATCTCGCAGCGCCCCTTCCGTGCTCCTCATCATACTATATCGCAGGTGGCCTTGGTCGGTGGCGGCAACAACCCGCAGCCGGGCGAGATATCGCTGGCCCACAACGGTGTGCTCTTCCTCGACGAGATGCCAGAGCTGTCGCGCTCCGTCCTTGAGGTGCTGCGCCAACCTCTGGAGGATCGCAAGATTACCATCAGCAGAGCCAAATACAGCGTGGAGTATCCCTGCTCGTTCATGCTCGTGGCCTCGATGAACCCCTGTCCCTGCGGCTATTATGGAGACCCCACGCACAACTGCGTCTGCACCCCAGGACAAATTCAGCGCTACATGAACAAGATTAGCGGCCCGCTGCTCGACCGCATCGACATCCACTGCGAAATCCAGGCCGTGCCTTTCGCCCAGCTCTCGCAGATGAAACCCGGTGAGCCCTCGGCGGCCATCCGCGAGCGCGTCATCCGTGCCCGCAACATCCAGACCGAGCGCTTCAGCACCCTCCCTACAGGGGAGGGCGGGGGGAGGGGCCGCATCCACTGCAACGCTCAGATGACCGAGCGCATGCTCCATGAGTTTGCCGAGCCCGACGCCGCCAGTCTCGACATGCTCCGCATGGCCATGGAGCGTCTGAAGCTCTCCGCCCGCGCCTACAGCCGCATCCTGAAAGTAGCCCGCACCATCGCCGACCTCGCCGGCTCAGAGAAGGTCGAGTCCATGCACATCGCCGAGGCCATCGGCTATCGAAACCTGGACAGAGGCGACTGGGCCGAGCGCGGGATTTAACAATTGATGGAATTTTTAATATTAGTATATGGGTACGAATAACAAACAGGAAGCTTACTGGGTAGATGAATTGGGAGTAAAATATACGAAAGATAAAACATGTTTACTTTAAGCGCCAATGTATCTATAACAATGCGCACATGAAAGAAAAATTTTATATCGGGATAATGTTCATAATATTGTCATCGACCTTTGTGACACTATTCTCATATACTACATCGCCCATTTATTCTGAATGGGGTGACACCCCAGACTCGCCTATCTTTCAGATTATAGGTAAATACTGGAAAGAAGGATGGATTCCCTATAAGGATCTATGGGATTTGAAGGGGCCGTACATCTTCTTCATGGACGCTATTGGATATTGGCTGACAGGAACGCGAATCACTATTTCAGGAATGATGGATATAAATAAAGTTAAAACGACGGAGGTTTGGGCGCTTTATAATAATATTATAATTATCTTTGCATAAAGTTTAAGACACTTAGAATGGAAACGTTATGAAGCCGTCAAATCCTTTCATTACTAATGGATACTTTTCTCCGCACTATTTTTGTGACCGCGTGGAAGAAACAGAATTGCTGACAAGACAGGTAACCAATGGCAACAACGTTGCTCTCATATCGCCTCGTCGCCTCGGGAAGACAGGACTTATAAACCACTGTTTTGAGCAAGAAGTCATCAAGGATAATTACTATACTTTCATCGTAGACATTTATGCTACGAAAAACCTGCAGGAGTTTGTCTATGAACTGGGGAAGACTGTACTCAGCGTGCTGAAATCAAGAGGCCGCAAGGCTTGGGAGAAGTTCCTGAATACGATAGGTTCATTGCGTAGCAACATCTCTTTCGACATCAACGGCAATCCTGAATGGGGGTTAGGTGTGGGTGATATCAAGGTGCCGGAGTTTACGCTTGACGAAATATTTGCCTATTTGGAACAGGCCGACAAGCCGTGTATTGTGGCTATTGACGAGTTTCAAGTCATTGCCGATTACCCTGACAACAAAGTAGAGGCCGTACTCCGTACAAGAATTCAGAAGTGCAGGAATGCTTGGTTCATCTACTCGGGTTCACAGTGGCACATGATGTCGGAAATTTTCGTTTCACCATCCCGTCCTTTCTATCAAAGCACAAGTCTGATGTCTATCGAGCCTATTAACTGTGAGAAGTACGTAGCGTTCGCGCAGGCATTATTCAGAGAATATCGCAAAGGAATAAGCCGGGAAGCCGTTGTTGCTACTTACCAGCGGTATGAAGGTGTCACCTGGTATGTACAGTCTGTCTTGAATGCATTATTTACACTGACAGAATCTGGTGCTGTATGTACAGATGAGATGATAGAGCCGGCTGTTCAGCAGATTATTACCCAGCAGAGTTTTGCTTATAAAGCACTACTCTTCCAATTGCCTCCAAAACAAAAAGAAGTCCTGATTGCTATCTGTAAGGAGGGCAAGGCCACCAATCTAACTTCTCGTCCGTTCCTGCAGCGCTACCGTTTTACGGCCAGTATGGTTCAAGGGGCCGTCAAAGGCCTGTTGGAAAAGGATTTCATCACCCACGACATGGGTACTTATACGCTCTACGACCAATTCTTTGCCCAATGGCTGTTGCAACAGTAGCTTACTCCACACCATAATCGTATACTTGTGTCGTGGCTCTCCGCCCGCGCCTACAGCCGCATCCTCAAGGTGGCCCGCACCATCGCCGACCTCGCCGGCAGCGAGAGGGTAGAGACCATGCACATCGCCGAGGCCATCGGCTATCGAAACCTGGACAGAGGCGACTGGGCCGAGCGAGGGATTTGGTATACTTTTATGGTCTATTGAGTTAGCTCACTTTTTTCCTTTGCTATCACCTTTCCGTCTATTACCTCAAAGCGCTCGTTGAACTCCTCGCGGGTGCGGCTCCAGCGGTTATGGCTCCACAGCCAGAACTGTGGCGCACGGCGGATGCTCTGCTCCAGCAGCTCATAGTAGATGTCAGTCAGGCGATATTCCGGCATCTGCTGAGGTTTGCGGGTTATTAGCTTGAGCTCCACCTCGTAATACCCCCTGCGGATGCGACGCACATCCATATAGAACACCGCATGGTTCAGCTTGCGGGCAATGCGCTCTGTACCGGTCAGTACGGGGGTGTCGTGATGAAGGAAGTCTACCCAGTGGTGGATGTTCACCCAGTGGGGCTTCTGGTCGCTGATGTAGCCGATGACCACGGGCTGTCCTTTCTTGCGAAACTCCAAGATGGTGCGCAGTGTGTCCTTCATGGGTATGCAAACGGCACCCATTCGCTGGCGCAGACGAAGAAACAGGCGGTCGAAGTCTTTGTTCTCTATTGGGTGGTAAATCTGACCGCACTGCGCCTTGGACGTCACCCAGAGAGGTAGCGAGGTAATCCACTCCCAGTTGCAGTAGTGGCCTAAGTAGACAGCGCACGACTGCCCTTCCTCTACGCACTGCTCTACCGCCTCAGTGCCTTTGAAGACCAGACGTCTCTTCAGCTCGTCGGGACTGATGGTGAGCAGCTTCACGCTCTCTGCCAGGTAGTCGCAGAAGAAGTGGTAGAATCCTCGCTCTATCTGCTTCAGCTCATCGGCAGACTTCTCTGGGAATGATGTTGCAAGATTGCTCCTGACCACCCGACGGCGATAGCGCAATAGATAGTATATAAGGAAGTAAAGTACGTCGCTGAACAGATAGTGCACCCAAAGCGGCAACAATGAGAGCACATACCAGGCGCCATATAGTATAAAGTAGAGAACCTTCATATCGCGAAACACTACGGGTATGGTGCTGCAAAAGTAGTAAATAATCCGTATTTGTGCAAATATTCGTTTTATTATTTTGTCATTCACATGTTTTTATGTACCTTTGGGGCTTAAATGACAGAGTTATGATTATCACTAAGACCCCGTTTCGCATGTCTTTCTTCGGAGGAGGTACCGACATTCCCTCTTTCTTCAGGGAGCATGGCGGTGCGGTAATATCTACGACTTTCGACAAATACTGCTATGTGAACGTGAGGCACCTGCCACCGTTCATGCCTTACTACTCAGAGCTGGTGTACAGCCGCTTTGAGCGCGTCAACCGCATTGACGACATAGAGCACCCCGCCATCCGCGAAGCCATGAGAATGCTGGACATACACGAGATCAGGTTGACCTACGAGGGCGACCTGCCTGCCCGTACCGGTCTGGGTACGAGTAGCACCTTTGCCGTAGGCATGCTGAATGCCTTCTATGCGCTGAAAGGCAGACATGTGGGGAAGAGAAAACTGGCAGAGGATGCCATCCGGCTGGAACGAGAGCTGTGTCATGAGGCCGGTGGCTGGCAGGATCAGATAGCAGCGGCCTACGGAGGCATGAACAGGATAGACTTCCGGGGCGATGACTTCAGGGTGACGCCCGTCATCATACATCCAGACCGCAAGAAACTGCTGAACGACAATTTGATACTCTTCTATACGGGAGTCTCGCGTCTTTCGGCCGAGATACAGCAGGACACCATCAACCACCAGCACGACAAGACAGCACAGCTGAAAGAAATGCTCCGTCTGGTGGACGAGGCACAGAAGATACTGGAGGACAAACATGCCGACCTGAACGACTTCGGCAGGCTCCTGGACTATACCTGGAGACTGAAGCGGAGTTCTGGAGGCAGAATCAGCAACACTATGATAGACACCCTCTATGAGCGGGGACTGAAAGCGGGAGCCCTGGGCGGAAAACTCTTAGGGGCTGGCGGTGGCGGATTCCTGCTGTTCTATGTGGAGAAAGACAAGCAGCCACAGGTGCTCAAAGCGCTGGAAGAGCTGATGCATGTGCCTTTCTGCTTTGAGACGGAAGGCACCACCGTCATACACTACAGTCCCATCGTTTACATACCCAGAAAAGACATTAAAATATAATCAGCATGAGCTATATTGTAACAGGAGGAGCCGGTTTTGTGGGCTCGAACATGGTCAGGAAACTCAATGAGAGGGGAATAGATGACGTCATCATCATAGACAATTACGAAGAGGCCAAGATGCAGAACCTGATGGGGCTGAAGTTCATCGACTATATAGACTATTCCGACGGTCTTGCCAGTGTCAGCCGGGTTCTGGAGGATCTGGACGGAATCGAGGGTGTGTTCCACATTGGTGCCAATGCTGATGTGCTGGAACAGAATCCCAAGGTGATGATGGTCATGAACTACGAATTCTCGAAGATGTACTACAATTATGCGCAGCGTCGACATGTTCCGTTCATCTACGCCTCGTCGTCAGCAGTATATGGCAACGAGGCCCACCAGACAGGAGGACTGGACCATCTGTTGCCGCACAACATCTACGCCTGGTCGAAGTGGCTCTTCGACAAGTACACCGAAGCCAACAAGGACAAGTTGGAGGGGCAGAAGACGGTGGGATTCCGTTTCTTCAACGTCTTCGGGTGGGGCGAGTTTCACAAAGGCAAGAATGCGAACATTGTCTACCGCTTCTACAGGATGATGAAGGAACAGAATAGGATAGACCTCTTCAGGGACGAGATAGTGCGCGACCATGTCTATGCCGACGATGTGGCTGAGGTGCTGTATGATGCCATGATGTACGACCATTTCGCCAATGGTATCTATAACCTTGGCGGCAACCATCCTATTTCGCACCGACAGGTGGCGGAAATCGTAGTAGAGACCTTGATGGAGGCTGGCGTGGTGGAGAAGAATACGCCTGAGCACTACATCCAACTGATAGACATGCCCGAGGAACTGAGGCAGAAGTTCCAGTTCCATACCTTTGCCGAGGGACAGCCAGCGCTGATTTCTGAGGTGACTAAGGATAATGCGGAGAAGATGAAACGGTACGTCAACCTATTGATTCAGAACGGCAGATAGGTGCTATGGACAAAAGACAAGAGCTACAACTACAGCAGTTGATGGACCGATACCCCCAGCTGCAGGTGTGCTGGCAGGCAATGACAGCAGCCTACGAACTCTTGGAAGACTGTTTCCAGGGTGGTGGCAAACTGCTTGTCTGCGGCAATGGCGGTTCAGCGTCGGATGCCGAGCATATTGTTGGCGAGCTGATGAAGGAGTTTCGCCTGAAGCGCAAGATATACAGCAGTCATGCGGAGACTTTGAAGTCGATAGACAGCGAGATGGGTACTGTCTTGGCAGAGAATCTTCAAGGCGCGCTGTCGGCTATTTCGCTGACGGGACACTCATCGCTCACCACCGCTTTTATGAACGATGCCCTGCCCGAACTGGTATTTGCCCAGCAGGTGAACGGCTACGGGCAGACGGGCGACGTATTTTTGGGTATATCGACATCGGGCAACAGTCAGAACGTGCTATATGCTGCTATTGCTGCGAAGGCCAAGGGGCTGAAAGTGATAGGACTGACCGGACAGTGCCAGAACCGCTTGATGCAGTATGCCGATGTCTGTATCTGTGTGCCAGAGGTGGACACCTACAAAGTACAGGAGCTCCATCTGCCGGTATACCATTGTCTGTGTATGATGTTGGAAGATAAATTCTTTGGCCAATGATGAAGGTAGTGATTATGGCTGGCGGCAAAGGCACACGCATAGCCAGCATCAACAGCGAGGTGCCTAAACCCATGATAACCATCTGCGGGAAGCCCATCCTGGAGTGGCAGATAGAGAACCTCAAAGCCTGTGGCCTGACGGATATTACCTTGGTGACGGGACATCTGGGGCATGTCATCCAGGAGTATTTCGGCGATGGTTCGCACTGGGGTGTGTGCATCAGTTATTTTGCAGAGACCGAACCCTTGGGGACGGCTGGTGCTTTGTTTAAGATGCCAGAGTTGACCGACGACTTCCTGCTGATGTGCGGCGATGTGGTGCTCGATGTGGATTTCAATCGCTTCATAGCCTTCCATCGTGCGCATCATGCATGGGCTACGCTGATGGCTCATCCCAACAATCATCCGTACGATAGTTCACTATTGGTGACGGAGATGTTGCCTCCCCAGACAGAAGGAGGATTGCCAGTGGATACCCATCTGGTGGTCAGGTGGATGATAGCGGCGCCACACTCTCAAGGAGAGAACATGGAGGACGAGCGCGACAGCTACAGCAACCTGGTGAATGCCGGTATTGAAATCATCTCTCCCCGTTTGCTTCAGGAGGTAAGCCGCAACTACGTACCCAGACATCCTGAGACACCCGACAAGATAGACCTGGACCGCGATGTGCTGAAACCATTCGTCGGTAGCGGGTATATTTTTGCCTATACCACACCGGAATACATCAAAGATATGGGTACGCCCGACCGCTATTATGAGGTGGAGAACGACATAAAGCAGGGCAAGGTGAAGGCCCGCAATCTGCAACACAAGCAGAAAGCGGTCTTCCTGGACAGAGACGGCACCATCAACCAGTATGTAGGATTCCTCACCACCGCAGAGCAGTTTGAACTGATTCCCCAGGTGGCCGATGCTATCAAACGCATCAACCAGTCGGGCCGTCTGGCCATCGTTGTCACCAACCAGCCTGTCATCGCTCGCGGGGAATGCTCGTGGGACGAACTGCAGCATATTCACCAGAAGATGGAGACGGAGTTAGGCAAGTCGGGCGCTTATTTGGATGGCATCTACGTCTGTCCGCATCATCCTGACAAGGGATTTGCGGGCGAACGGCCTGCCTACAAGGTGGTGTGCGACTGTCGCAAACCTAAGGCCGGACTACTCTTGCAGGCGGCAGCCGACTTCAATATCGACCTGTCGCAGTCGTTCATGATAGGCGACAGCGACAACGATGTGGAGGCAGGCCGTAATGCTGGGGTAAGAGACAGCATCAAAATAGAGAGAAACAAGCCAGGAGCGTTGAACAATGTTTTATCAGAAATCTTATAATCATTATTATATATGTCGCAAATACGTAAAATCCGTTACCGCCTGTTCGCATGGCGTCATTTCCCAGAACTGAAACCCGCCCAGGAACCCATCGATGTGGTCATACCACTGGTGGCTAAAGACTTGCGCATCTTCCCGCTGTGTCTGGAGGGTATTCGTCATTGTGTACCCCATCCTATCAAGGATATCTATATCGTGGCCCCGCCACAGGATGAGGTCAAACAGTTCTGCCAGGACAATGGACTTGTGTTTGTTGACGAGTCCACCGTGTTTGGTTTCAACCCCAAGGAAATCAACCTGAAGGTCAACTGGAGCGACGGCACAGTCAAAGACCGCAGCGGATGGTTCTTCCAGCAGTTGCTCAAACTCAGCGGCAACGTGGGTACCTGCAGATATTACCTGTGTATTGATGCCGACCATGTGCTCATCCGTCCACATGTGTTCCTGACAGAGGATAGGAAGACCGTCTTTTACCTGACCTACGAATACCATCAGCCTATCATCGACCATCTGCACCGCTTTCTGCCAGACTTGGAACTGGACAACCTGTCGTATGTCGACCACAAGATGCTCTTCGACAAGGAGCAACTGAAGCAGTTGCACGAGGTCATCACCCGACAGACGGGCAAGCCTTGGCTGCAGGCTGCCATTGAGAGCTACGACCGTAGTCTGGCTACGCCTTCGGCCTTTTCAGAATTTGAGATCTACGGCAATTTCGTCAAAGACAAGGTGCGCCGTCCCTGGCTGCAGAAGCGGTTGCCCTATAAGAAGTTGGCTGACTATGAGACGCTCTGCAAGAGATGGAGCGGTTCACGCTGGTCGCTGACCTTCCCTGACTATATGCGGCAGAACCAGCAGATGCTGAAGGAAGAGGGGGACAGCCTATGATGTTTGCCCGCGACAAGAGCCAGATGTGCAACAACCTGTTGCAGTATGCCCACGTCTATGCCTGGGGTCGTGAGCATGGCCGCAAGGTGATATCGATGCGCTTCAGCTACAAGTATCAGTACTTCAAGATATGCCACACTTCGCTGACGGGTTTCGGTTGGTATCTGCTGGCCAAATACCTGGCGGCACTACGCCTGCTGCCCACTGCCAGTTTCAAGCATGAAGACTGCGACCGTGAGGCCTTGGAACGCAAGATGCTGCGCCATCGGCATATTGTGGTAAGCGGCTGGCATGCCCGATGGTACGACTTGTTCCTGAAATATCGCGACGAAATCACCGACCTCTTCACCCTCGACAGCCAATATACTGCCCCTGTAAAGTCCAAGATGCAGGCTGCTGAGCAGCAGTCACAAGGCAGTATTGTCCGTTTGGGCGTCCACATCCGCAGAGGCGACTATCGTATCTTCCATGATGGCAAGTATCTCTATGACGACAAGGTGTACCAGCGACACATCCGGTGCTTTATGGCGCTGCACCCAGGAAAGGAAATCCACGTCTACATCGCCACCAACGACCCTGAGGTCAAAGAGTCATCATATCAAGAGCAATGTCCTGGTGTACATATCCATTGTCTTGAAGGCAGTTCGCCCGAAGACTTGTTTATGCTCTCAGAGTGCGACTATCTCATCGGACCGCCCAGCACCTACTCGCTGGTAGCGGCCATGTACAGGGACATCCCGCTCTATCGCATGGACGTGACGGACGAAAGCATGATGAACCAAGAGACATTCAAACGGTTCGACTATTGGTTCCGGCGGATTATATAGTTCCTTGAGTTGTTTGTTTTCAGACCTCGTATGATGTCGTAGTCTGTCATTGGCTGTAGCATAATGATGGTGCAAAGTACAAAGGAGTACAAAAAAGCGGATGAAAAACAAAATAAACGGAGATATATTTTGTTCTTTCCTTGTTTATTCGTACCTTTGCAGCCGATTTGAGCAAAGTGCTCGTCAAGGGGTGCTCGCTGTTGCGGGCTGAGATGATACCCTTCTGAACCTGATACGGGTAATGCCGGCGTAGGGATGACGGAGTATGACAACAATCCCCTTATTTATTCATTATTAATAATTAAGGAAAAAGATGCAAAAACTATTGACTTTGGCTCTGTTCTGCACGGCTGTGACAGCACAGGCAGAGAATGAGGACTCGCTGAAACTGGTGGAGCTCCAAGAGGTGCAGGTGACAGCCGTGCGCGCCTCGAAGAAGACACCAATGGCTTTCACCAACATGAACAAGGAAGAACTAAAGGGCGTGAACTACGGACAGGATGTGCCTTACCTGCTCTCGCTGACACCGTCGGTCACTACCACCAGCGATGCTGGCAACGGTATTGGTTATACCAGCATCCGTGTGCGTGGTACTGACCCTACCCGCATCAACATCACCGTCAACGGCATACCGATGAACGATGCTGAGAGCTCTGGACTGTATTGGGTCAACATGGGCGACTTCGCCTCGTCGGTGCAGTCGATGCAGATACAACGCGGTGCCGGTACATCGACAAATGGTGCTGGTGCCTTCGGGGCTACGGTGAACATGCTGACGGAGAACATAGGGACAACCCCCTTTGTTGGTCTCGACTTCTCTGGCGGTTCATATTATTCTCACAAGGAGACAATACGCTTTGGCACTGGACTCATCAAAGGACACTGGGGACTTCAAGGCCGGCTCTCGAATATTGGTTCAAAGGGATATCTGGACCGCGCCTCTACCAAACTGAACTCTTACTTCTTGCAGGCGGGCTGGTTTGGCGACAACACCGTAGTGAAATTCATTACCTTCAATGGTACTGAGGAAACTTATCACGCTTGGAACTATACTTCTAAATACGAACAGTCGCTCTACGGACGTACCTATAATTCGTGCGGTGAATATTGGGACGAACAAGGCAAACGGCACTACTATGACGATCAGACTGACAACTATCACCAGCAGAACTACCAGCTCATCTGGACACAGAGCATTGGCAATACGCTGAAGATGAACGCTGCTTTGCACTATACCAGAGGCAATGGCTATTATAATGAGTATAAGGCCAAGCGCACACTATTTGAATATGACCTGGACAACAACATGACCTGGGCAAAGAGCGACTTGGTACGCAAAAAGTCGATGACCAATGACTTCTATGGGGCTGTGGCCTCACTGACCTTCGACAACAAGCAGGACCTGCAGGCCGTTCTCGGAGGAGGCTGGAACAAATATGACGGCGACCACTATGGACTCATTCCCTGGGTAAAGCAGCCAGTCGATGAGCTGATGCCTGACCACCGCTATTATGATAACAACACCAAAAAGACCGACTTCAATATCTTTGGAAAGGTGACCTACGACCTGCTGGCAGGGCTGAACGCTTTTGTTGACCTGCAGTATCGCCATGTCGGCATCAAGATGAACGGCCCCACGGATGAAATAGACTGGGATCGGAACAAGCGTATTGTATACAGCATCAAGGAATCATACGACTTCTTCAACCCCAAGTTCGGACTGAACTACGACATCACCGCACATCACAAGGTCTACGCCTCATATGCTATCGCACATAAGGAACCAGCCCGTAATAATTTCGAAAACAACAACAATGCAGGATTGGAAATGCCCAAAGCTGAGCGGCTGAACGACCTGGAGGCAGGCTATAAGTACCAGTCGGAACGTTTCTCTGCTGGTGCCAACCTCTACTGGATGGACTATAAAGACCAGTTTGTGCTGACGGGCGAGATTGACAAGATTGGTGAAGCAATCACCCGCAATATGCCCGACAGCTACCGACTCGGCTTGGAGCTGGAGGCTGCATGGAAACCCACCGACTGGCTCCGCTGGGATATCAATGCCACATGGTCGAAGAACCGGGTGAAAGACATCACAGTCAACCTGTCGGACGGCACAGTGGCCAATCTGGGCAGTCAACCGCTGGCTTTTTCGCCTGACTTCCTGCTGAACAACATCCTGACCTTCAACTACTGTGGTTTCAAGGCATCGGTACAGAGCCAGTACATCAGTGAGCAGTATCTTACCAACACCGGCATGAAGAGCTACATGACACTCGACGACAACGACAAACCTGTGGATGTCAGCATGATGCTCGACGGCCACTTCACCACCAATCTCGACCTGTCCTACAACTTCCGGTTGCCTAAACTGGGATTGAAGGATGCTACCGTCGGAGTGACACTTTACAACCTTTTCTCAGCCAAGTACGACAACAATGGATGGGCAGCACCCCAGTTTGTACGCCAGCAGGACGGGAAGGTCATTGCTACGGGGTGGGACACCAACGACCAGTATGAGGCGGGCTTCGCTCCCTCGGCTCCGTTCAACCTGATGGCGCACTTGTCGGTGAATTTCTAAGAGGTGAGAAGTAAAAGACATGATGGAGTTCCTTTCTTTGCATTGGCTTGACATACTGACCACGATACTCGGGCTGGCATACATTTGGCTCGAGTATCGGGCCAGCATCTGGCTCTGGTTCTTTGGCATTGTGATGCCGGTGCTGGACATCTTTCTCTACTGGACCCACGGACTGTATGGTGATGCAGGAATGGCGTGCTACTACACCATAGCCGCCATCTATGGCTTTGCCGTGTGGAAACTGAAGAAGCATGACGGAGAAAGCGAGCAGTTGCCTATTACTCACATGCCCCTACGGCTGTATCTGCCTGCCACCCTCTTTTTCTGCATAGCCTGGGCTGCCACCTATTATATATTAGTCACCTGGACCAACTCCACTGTCCCCGTGCTCGACTCGTTCACCAATGCCCTTTCGTTTGTCGGCTTGTGGGCATTGGCTCATAAGTATATCGAACAGTGGTGGTTCTGGATCTTGGTCGACATCGTGTGCTGTGTGCTCTATGTGCAGAAGGGCTTACCCTTCAAGGCTGGACTCTACGGACTATACGTGGCAATAGCCTTTGCCGGATATTTCAAATGGAAACAAATGATGGAGGTAAAGACTGAAACATGAAGAGAGAAGAGTTTGAGGCAGTCATCATGGCGAATGGTATTTTCCCCAGCCATGCAGTACCACTGGATATTCTTCAACGAGCACCGCATGTGGTTGCCTGTGATGGGGCCGTCAATCGCTATCCGCAGGCCGAGGCTGTAGTAGGCGATGGTGACAGCATAGCAGAGGAATACCGCCCGAAACTGGTAGTGATAGATGAGCAGGACGATAATGACCTGACCAAGGCCACTCGCTATTGCCTCAGCCGGGGCTGGCGCCGCATAGCCTACCTTGGAGCTACAGGGCAGCGCGAAGATCACACTTTGGGCAACATCGCGTTGCTGATGCGATATTATCGTGACATGGGTGTCAATGGAGTGATGTACACCGACCACGGACAGTTTACCCCAGTTAGCGGTAAACGCACGTTCCAGTCGTTTGCCGGCCAGCAGGTCAGCATCTTTAACTTCGGTAGTACGCGTATCGAGTCTGAAGGCCTGAAATGGGACTCCTATGCCTACCGCGAACTATGGCAAGGAACGCTCAACGAGGCACTTGCCGACCACTTCACCCTCTATGCCGATGGTAACTATATGGTCTATCAGACCTACGACGGGAAAAGTAAGAGGTGATAGGAAGGAGAAATGGGTGAAAAGCCTGAGCGACAACAAATTCTTCATTCTTCATTCTTCATTTTTCATTTTTATTAGTACCTTTGCACCCGCATAACGTTAAGAGTATGAAGATTGAACAACAGATAATGGCAGCGGCTCAGGCTGCTGTGAAGGCACTTTATGGACAGGACGTGCCAGAGAAGATGGTGCAGCTGCAGAAGACGCGCAGCGAGTTTGAGGGTAATCTGACCCTCGTGGTATTTCCCTTTGTCAAGATGGCCCGTAAGAGTCCCGAGCAGACCGGTCAGGAGCTGGGCGACTATTTGGTGCAGAACTGCCCCGCCATCAGCAAATACAATGTGGTAAAGGGATTCCTCAACCTGAGCATCGGCGATGAGGCCTGGCTTCAGTTGCTGGCCGACATCGATGCCGACCCGCACTACGGCGAGCAGCCTGTGCATGAGGGTTCTCCCCTTGTGATGATTGAGTATAGCAGCCCCAACACCAATAAACCGTTGCATCTGGGACATGTGCGCAACAACCTATTAGGCTGGTCGCTGGCTCAGATTATGCAGGCCAATGGCAACCGCGTGGTGAAGACCAACATCGTCAACGACCGAGGCATCCACATCTGCAAGTCGATGCTGGCATGGCTGAAGTGGGGCAATGGCGAGACACCAGAGTCCAGCGGCAAGAAAGGCGACCATCTCATAGGCGACTACTATGTAGCCTTCGACAAGCATTATCGTGAGGAAATCAAAAATCTCGTAGCCCAGGGTATGGATGAGGAACAAGCCAAGCAGGAAGCTCCTCTCATCAAGGAGGCTCACCAGATGTTGGTAAAGTGGGAGCAGGGCGATCCTGAGGTTCGTGCTTTGTGGGAGAAGATGAATTCCTGGGTATATGCCGGTTTCGATGAGACCTATCAGAAGTTGGGTGTCTCGTTCGACAAGATATATTATGAGAGCCAGACCTATCTGAAGGGTAAGGCCAAGGTAGAAGAGGGCCTGTCGAAAGGTCTCTTCGAGCGTCACGACGACGGAAGTGTCTGGGCCGATCTCACCAATGAAGGACTAGACCAGAAGCTGCTTCTCCGCAGCGATGGTACCTCCGTCTATATGACTCAGGATATCGGCACCGCCGAGATGCGTTTCCAAGACTATCCCATAGACAAGATGATCTATGTCGTTGGGAATGAGCAGAACTACCATTTCCAGGTTCTCTCCATACTGCTCGACCGTTTAGGATTTAAATGGGGCAAGGAGTTGGTACACTTTAGCTATGGCATGGTGGAACTGCCTAACGGCAAGATGAAGAGCCGCGAGGGTACCGTTGTCGATGCTGACGACCTGATGGCCCTGATGGTAGAGGATGCCTACAAGACCTCAATGGAACTGGGCAAGTTTGACGACATGACTGAGGAGGAGCGCCAGGAGATAGCGCGCATCGTAGGCATGGGAGCACTGAAATACTTCATCCTCAAGGTCGATGCCCGCAAGAACATGTTGTTCAACCCGGAGGAGTCTATCGACTTCAATGGCAATACGGGACCCTTCATCCAGTATACACATGCCCGCATCCGCAGTATCCTGCGGAAGGCTGGCCAAATTAGTTTGAG
Organism: uncultured Prevotella sp.; assembly: GCA_946548065.1. Classification (GTDB taxonomy): domain Bacteria; phylum Bacteroidota; class Bacteroidia; order Bacteroidales; family Bacteroidaceae; genus Prevotella. Next base: position 14,951 of record CAMNPM010000012.1, read on the forward strand.
TCGCACTACTAGTCTAACTAGTTTGGCTAGCAAGGAAATCGAGCTTATCCAGAAGATGTCAGAATATGGCGCAGCCGTCGAACAGGCTGGTAATGACTATTCGCCGAGCGGCATTGCCAACTACTGCTATGAGCTGACGAAGGTCTTCAACCAGTTCTACCACGACTACTCCATCCTCAACGAGGAAGACGAACAGAAGCGTCAGACCCGTCTGGTTATTGCCCGCAACGTAGCCAAGATTCTGAAGAGCGGTATGGCTCTGTTGGGTATTGAGGTTCCTGAGAGGATGTAGGAATGGGAAAATTGAATATTTGTGAGGGATTGAAAGATCAAACCCCACCTGACTATCGGAACGACACGGTGCTGCCCCTGCCTCCTGAGGTAAGGGCAGACGCGTGGGCCGTAGATGCAGCCTGTAGCGGCAACCCAGGACCTATGGAGTATCAGGCGGTCGACCTGGCCACAGGGGCTCGCGTATTCCACTTCGGTCCTATGCACGGCACCAACAATATCGGTGAATTTCTGGCCATTGTCCATGCATTGGCACTGATGCAGCAGCAGGGGCTTCACCAGAAGACCATCTATTCCGACAGCTACAACGCCATCCTGTGGGTCAACAAGCGACAATGCAAGACAAAATTAGAGCGTACCCCACAGACGGAGCCGCTCTATCAGATTATACAGCGAGCTGAACGCTGGCTGCAAACCCATCAATGGAGCAATCCCATCATCAAGTGGGAGACCCAGAAGTGGGGCGAAGTGCCTGCCGACTTCGGTAGGAAGTAATTGTATTTCTATTATAATTCCTTTTCCACATTAGCGTAACCTCTACAGGCAACTGTGGGGCAGGAGTGCCTGTGACAACAGTAATGGGTGCTGTCTCTATACGTATCTCGTCCCACAACCCCGCCTCGATAAAGGCCTGATGGGTCTGACAGCCACCCTCAACAATCAGCGACTGTATCTCATGCTGGTACAAATCGTCCATCAGCTGGGGCAATGTCCTCTGGCGGGTGAGAACGAGTCGCTTGGGATTAGGACCGTGCCAGTGGCGGACAGTCAGTTGGGGGTGGTCGCGCTCAAAGGTGGTATGTCCTACTAAGATGGCATCTTCCTCTGCCCGCAGCTGGTGCGACAGCATCTGGGTCTGTTCGTTGCTGATAAGCAGCGGTTGGAAGTGGTCGTCAATAAATCCGTTGGCCGTCTGCGCCCACTTCAGGATGATATAGGGCCGATGTTTGGAGTGGTAAGTAAAGAAGCGCCGGTTCAGCCATTGGCATTCCTCCTCCAACACACCCACGGCAACCTCTATACCAGCCTGTCTCAACATATCCACCCCCCTGCCGTGTACTTTGGCAAAGGGATCGATACAACCTACTACCACCCGCCGTACACCTTTCTTGATAATCAGTTCCGCACAGGGAGGAGTCTTCCCGTAGTGAGCACAGGGTTCCAGCGACACGTAGACAGTAGCGTCGCGCAGCAAGTGCTCGTCTTGGTGGCGCACACTGGCAAAGGCATTCACCTCAGCGTGAGCCTCACCGCAGCGCACGTGGTAGCCCTCGCCGATAATACGTCCGTCTGCTACTATCACAGCCCCCACCATGGGGTTGGGACGTGCTCCCTGGATTCCGTTGGCTGCCAACTGGAGGCAGCGACGCATATAGGTTTTATCATTCATCATAGCTGCAAATTTACACATTTTTTGCGAGATAACTTGCATTTACCTTTTTTTTTCGTACCTTTGCCCCAGAAATCTATAGAATAAGTTTATAATGAAGAAAAGTTCCTGGTTTATCCTGACTGCTCTTTTGGTATTCTCACTATGGTCCTGCAGTGACAATGATGAGAAATCTGAGGATATCCTTGTTATCGATCCAGTCGTAGAACCTGAGGAGCCCGAGCTGCCTGCTGCCTGTTTCACAGACACCATCCGCTATGATAAAGAAAATGCCACAGCCTATAACATCGAGTACCCATCGCTCGACCCCTATGGCAATCCCGCAACCCTCTCTGGTACTATTGTCATTGGTGACGAGATAGAGAGCGACAAGAGGCATGCACGTGGCATGGTGCTCTATAATCATTTTACTGTTTTCCAACGCGACCAATGTCCCTCAAAGGGTGATGTGGGTATCATCATGAAGGTGGCAGGAAGCAAGATGTTTGCTGTGGCAGCCGACTACTATGGCTTTGGCGTTACAGAAGACCAGAATCAGGCCTACTGTATTTCACGAGCCAATGCCCAAGCCAGCGTCGACGCCTTGCTGGCAGCACGCGAACTGCTCAAGGAAAAAGGATATACCTGGGACGACTTTCTCTTCAACCTCGGCTATTCAGAGGGAGGTCAGACCTCTATGGGAGTGCTGCGGCTCTGTACTGAGAAATACCCCGATATCAAATTCACCCACACCGTTGCCGGTGGTGGCCCCTACGACATCGGTGAGACCTACCGCCAGTTGGTCAGCTCGCATGAGACGTCCATGCCCTCTACCGTCATCAGTACGCTGCTGGCCTACAACGAATACTTCGACCTGGGAGTGGACAACGGCCTGCTGCTTAAGGAACCAACCTTGAGCAACGCAGGTCCGATGCTGCTCAGCATGGAGTATAAGCGTGAAGAGATTGAGGGTAAGCTGGCTTCTACGAAGATAGAAGAATGGTTACAACCAATACTGTTTGACTTCAATAGCGACCTGTCGCTGAAGTTTATGAATGTTTTTGAGCAAGACAATCTGTCGAAGGGATGGACTCCCCGTAAGGAAGAACGTATCGACATAGTACACAACAGGCTGGATGCCTGCGTACCCTTTGCCAACTCCACTCAGATGGCAGAATTCTTCCGGCAGCAAGGTTTCACCATTGTAGAGAGTGCCAATGGCGACAGGAATCCCTATGCCGATGGCCACATATATTGGCATGCAATCACCATGCCAGCGATGACGAAGACGCTGGGTGCCCACGAAGCTGGGGCAATACCCTTTGTGGTAGACTTGATGCAGGTAATCTGCCACTATCTGAATATTAAGCCTTGGTTCACTATCAGTGCTGAGGATTTGAAAGGTATCTAATGACAAATTAAACAACTACAAAAATGACCAAAAGGATTAACGCTTTATTTCTCCTGCTGTCACTTATGACAGCTATGCTTGTTGCTACAGGATGTAGCAAGGACGACAGCAAGACTTCTGTTGAACAACCAGCAGGCAGTATAGAAAATGAGCCAGTCGACCCGCTGACCCAGACCACCGATGAACTGAACAAGGAGTTGGCAGGACTCAACTTCCAGGATCTGGAGCCACTCTACAAGGCCAGCCATTCTATGGCTCAGTCCAAGGATCTCACACGAGGCACCGCAGATGAGCTTTTTGCCAACTTCAGCAGTAAGCTTGCCAACCTGCTGGAACTGCTTAGGGGCAACTTCAACGTAGCCCTGCCCTATGGTGTGCGCTTCACCTATAAATCGTTCAACGATGTGCTTGATGCCACGTGGGATGTGGCAGGCAGCATTGAGGCCGGCTTAGAAGGTAGCACGTATTATTTCCAACGTAACTCCAACGGCAGGGGACAGGTATCGTACAAAGCCGATGACGGTAGCAACTATGTCATCGAGGCAGTGATGGACAAGGATACCAATATTGCCGACTGGAAAATCAACGTGACACGGGCCCGCCTGCTGATTATCACCAAGGATGGTGAACAGGTGCTGAAGATTACCACTGGCTCGCGCCGCGAACGCCCTCTCTGGGCGCTCATTCTCCCCTTCATCGTTCGCGAGAACACATTTACTGGCGAGGTCATCTATAAGGACTTTGACATCACCCTCGACTGCGAACGCGAGAGTACGCACCGCCGCAATGTTGACATCACCTATGCCAAGGTGGGAGACACTGAGCCTATTCTCGTGATGAACACCGTGCTGACCGACGATTCCAACATCTGGAAACTCATCACACACGACATTGATTTCAAGGCCAACTTCATTGTCAAGGCACTGAACGGGACGCTGGTGTTTGACGGTACGGTGGAGAATGTAAACTGTCTGGTGCTCGACGGCATCTCTCTGAACCAACTCATGGAACAAGGTACTGAGAAGAAGGAGGATTGCGACAAGCTGGTGGAGAACCTCAACAGCAACCTGAACCTGAAGATGTATCTGATGGATGTTGACCTGGGCAAACTGTTCTTGAGTACAGTTTACGACGAAGAAGCCCAAGTCTACAAACCTACCATCTTTGTCAATTCACAGTTGTTTGGCAATCAGGACTATGTACTGTCAGAAATCCTGAAGAGAATGGGTGTCAACATGGATGGCATCCTACAAGCTGCTGCCTATCTGGAGTGACATGAGCTATCAGCAGCTGTGGCAGCAACTGGCCAATACATACGATACGGGCGAGGCAAAAGCCATCGCCCGTATGTTGTATGAGGTGCGCTACGGACTCTCCCTCAGCGACTTGCTGATGGGACGCGATGCCGATGTGCCTCAACAGGAACTGCAACAGCTGGCTGAACGGCTCGAACAGAACGAACCCATACAATACGTCTTGGGGCAGACCGATTTCTGCGGCCGCACCTTCAAGGTGAGTCCCGCTGTACTCATTCCCCGTCCGGAGACCGAGGAATTGTGCCGTTGGGTGGAAGAAGAGGTAAGAGGTAAGAGGGCGGAATTGAGAGGTGAGCGTCTTGAGGTGAAGGAAGAGTTATCCATACTTGACATAGGGACGGGAAGTGGATGCATTGCTGTCACGCTGGCAGCAGAGCTGCCTGGAGCTAAGGTGACGGCGTGGGATGTCTCTGAAGATGCCCTGCTGGTAGCCCGTGAGAATGCCCTGCTGAATGGTGTCAACGTAGACTTTGAACTGCGTGATGCCCTTCTCGCCACAACTGCATCCCAGCCGCTGAGCAATATCATCATATCCAATCCACCTTATATATGTAATAAGGAACGGTCTGCGATGGAACCCAATGTCTTGGAACACGAGCCACACACGGCTCTCTTCGTACCCGATGACGACCCGCTGCTGTTCTATCGCGCCATAGCCCGCTATGGCGCGACGGCTCTGAAGCCCGGAGGTTGGCTCTACTTCGAAATCAATCCCCTCTATGCTGAAGAGTTGTATAACCTGTTCAGTATGATGTCGTATCACGACATCGAACTCCGCCACGACCAATATGGCAAACAACGAATGATACGAGCCCAACGATGAAACAGAAAACCGAACAAGAAGCCTACCTGACGCTGGCAGCCCTCTGTGCGCAAGCTGAGCACTGCCAGTGGGAGATGCAGGAGAAGATGCGCCGCTGGGAACTCTCCGACGAGTCACAAGCCCGTGTGATGCAGCGACTTATCAAGGAACGCTTTGTTGACGACGAGCGCTATGCCCGTGCCTTTGTCAAGGACAAGGTGCGCTACAACAAATGGGGCCGCCGCAAGGTGGAGCAAGCCCTATGGATGAAGCATATCGATGACGACATCCGCAGTAGGGTGCTCGACGAGGTAGATGACGAGGAATACCTCAGTATCTTGCGTCCTCTGCTGAAACAGAAACGCAAGAGCGTGAAAGGGGCCAACGACTATGAAGTCAACCAAAAGCTGGCTCGTTTTGCCATCGGCCGAGGATTTACCTATGACCTCATACGGCAATGCATGGATGTGGAGGACGACTTGTGCATAGAGGATGAAGGTTAGCTGGATAACAAGGATACTCGACTTCATCTCACCCCGCCAGTGTGTGGTGTGTGGCAACAGGCTGTCGCCTACGGAGCGTAGTCTCTGCTCCATCTGTGTGCTCCATCTGCCGCGCACTGCCAGCCAGTTTTCACCCGACGACAACCCTATGGCACAGTTGTTCTGGAAGCTGGTACCCTTCGAGCGCGCTGCTGCCTTTATCTATTATGAACCACACTCTGAAGTGGCACAACTGGTCTATCAGCTGAAATATGGCGGCCGACCGGACATTGGCGAAGACATGGGCCGCCTGATAGCCAACGAATTTCAGCAGGCTCACTACTTCGACGGCATCGACCTGCTGCTGCCCGTCCCTCTGTCGCGCAAGCGTATTCACCAGCGGGGCTATAACCAAAGCGAGCGGCTGGCACAGGGCATCAGCGACGTCACTGGACTGCCCATCGAGACAAAAGCCCTCCGGCGTACCCGATTTCTGCAGAGCCAAACCCAGCTGAGCCGGCAGGAACGGCAGCAGAACGTGGCTGATATGTTCACCGTGAGCAATGCCTCACGCCTTCAGGGACGGCATGTGCTGCTCATCGACGACATCTGTACCACGGGAGCCACCCTCACTGCCTGCGCCAATGCCCTGAAAGACATTCCCGGCCTAAAGATCAGCCTGCTCACCCTTGGCTTTACCAAGAGTTGAGCAGCAGGGGTGGGGCGCGCAACCGTTTGCGCAACACGACAAAATATTTTTCTTGACTCGAAATTGTCAAATCAAATATAATATCTATCTTTGCACCATAGAAACTAATAACCCCATTGATTATGAAACGAATCTTTACCTCACTGATTATTTTTTTCGCCACGCTAAACATTTTGGCTCAGGGATGGCCCCAAAAATATGATGGTGTCATGCTCCAGGGATTCTACTGGGACTCTTTTTCCGACACCAAGTGGACCAAGCTGGAGTCGCAGGCCGACGAGTTGTCGCAGTATTTTAAGCTTGTATGGTTGCCGCAGAGTGGCAGCTGTGGTGGCAGGTCGATGGGCTACGATGACCTCTACTGGTTTCCTGGCCATTACAACAGCTCGTTCGGCACCGAGGCTGAGCTGCGGTCGCTCATCAGCACCTTCAAGAAGAAAGGCATCGGCACCATTGCCGACGTGGTGATCAACCACCGCAGGACGCTTAATCTCACTTTTAACTTCCCCAAGGAGGAATATAAAGGTACGACCTACGAGCTGACAGCCACAGATATTTGTGCTGATGACAAGAGCTACTGGACTACTTACGACGGACAGCCCACCAATAGTTATGCTTCGTCGAAGGGAGTCACCATCAGTTCGAATAACGATACTGGCGAAGGCTGGTCAGGAATGCCCGACCTGGACCACAAGAGTCAGAACGTGCAGAATAATGTCAAGGCCTATACGAAGATGCTCCTCGACGACCTGGGCTATGTAGGTTTCCGTTACGACATGGTGAAGGGTTATGCCCCTGAATACACCAAGATGTACAACGAGTATGCCCAGCCCCAGTTCTCCGTAGGTGAGTGCTGGGACGGCTCTAACACCATCAAAAACTGGATTGACGGTACCGGAAAGACCAGCGCAGCCTTCGACTTCCAGTTCAAGTACGTGGTGCGCAATGCTACCGACAAGCAAGACTGGACCTATCTGAACAAGCAGAACGACGGCAACTGGCCCCTCATCAGCAGCAGTTTCAATAATGGCAGTTACCGCCGCTATGCGGTGACCTTCGTTGAGAACCACGACACGGAGGTACGTCCCGACGGCTCTTCTAACGGCCCTCTGGTCAAGGACATCGTGGCTGCCAATGCCTACATGCTGGCCATGCCCGGCACCCCCTGCGTGTTCCTGAAGCATTGGATTGACTACAAGCAGGACATCAAGTCCATGATCGACGTGCGCCGAGCTGCCGGCATCCACAACGAAAGCTCGTATATCCTATTTCCCTCTTCTGCCAGCTATTATGCCGTGGGTGTGGGCAACAGCCCGACTGATGTAAGCCTGCTGGCTGTGATCGGTTCTGGAGCTGACAGCTATACTCCCAACAGTACCTATGTCAAGGTGCTCTCAGGCAATCACTACATCTACTACCTCAACAAGTCGTTGGAGACCGCTTGGGTCGACCTGCCCGCTGGTGCATACGATGGTCAACAGAAAGCACTGCTCTCTGCCGTCAGCAACAGCGCCACACAACTGGTCTATACCACCGATGGCTCCACTCCTTCAGCTTCCAACGGTATCAAGGTCAACAGCGGTACCACCATCACCCTCCCCATGGACGCTGACATCACCCTGAAGGTAGGTTTGCTCATTGGCGGCACCGTCAGTGGCATCGTCAGCCGCAGCTATACCAAATACGAACCCGAAGTACTGCCCACTGCCGTTTGCACCGTCAATGAAGGTGAGGTGTGTGCGTTCTTCGAGGCTCCCGCCAGCTGGACCAACGATGTGAGCTGCTGGGCGTGGGTGGACTCGCCAGCCGATAATTTCACCTTTGCCAATGGCGGCTGGCCGGGCGTCACCTGTACCTTGTTAGGGGTAGCAGACAACGGCAACAAGGTATGGAAATGGACATGGGACGGCACCAAGCAGAACAATACCGCTGCCACACAACCGCAGAAAATCATCTTTAGCAATACCAGCTCCCCTCAGACTGCCGACATGAACTTCACCAACGGCGGTTACTACAACTTCGACAATAATGGCAAACTGGTCAAGGTTATCACCGCTACAGGCATACAGCCTGTTACCACAGCAGCTGGTACAGGTCTTGTGCGCATCTATACCATCGACGGTCACCTGCTGCGTGTGCTTCCTGCAGGCACTTCCACCAACGAGGCCCTCAACCAGCTGCGTCATGGCATCTATCTCATCAACGGCAAGAAATATGTGAAGTAAGCACGTCGGACAGGCCTTTTTTGATAATTAATTATAAATTGTTACGGGTGTATAAAAAATAATTCGTACCTTTGCACCAAACAAAAAACAATAGAGGCAACATGTCATTTACTGAACAAGCAAACAAAATCTTCTTGCAGGCTATCCGCGACTATCACCTGACGGACAATGTGGATACAGGTATCAACAATCCATTCGATTTGGGTTCCATAGAGTATAATCTCTATTTGAAGTGCTGGATAGACACGGTACAATGGCACCTGGAAGACATTATCCGCGACCCCCACATCGATCCTGTCGATGCTTTAGGACTGAAGCGCCGGATAGACCGTTCCAATCAAGACCGTACCGACTTGGTGGAAGAGATCGACAGCTACTTCCGCCATCAGTATAGTATGGTAAAACCCCTGCCGGATGCGCGTCTGAACACCGAGAGTCCTGCCTGGGCGGTAGACCGTCTGAGCATTCTGGCCCTCAAGATATGGCACATGCAGGAGCAAACCTGCCGCAAGGATGCCGATGCAGAGCACATTGCCCGCTGCCAGGCCAAGCTCGATGTGCTGAAGGAACAGCAGGCAGACCTGTCGACAGCTATTGACCAGCTGTTGGAAGACATTGAGGCTGGTCGCAAGTACATGAAGGTTTATCGGCAGATGAAGATGTACAACGATCCCAGCACTAATCCGATACTCTATAAGAAGTGAGAGGTAAGAACTCAGAGGTGAGAAGTAAGAAGTAAGGAAGGTGAAGAAGGAGCATATTCTTGTCATACGGTTTTCGGCTTTGGGCGACGTGGCTATGGTGGTGCCTGTAGTTTGGTCGCTGGCACAGCAGTACCCTGATGTACGCATCACGGTGCTCAGCCGGGCTTTCGCGCGACCGCTGTTTGAGAATCTGGCACCCAACATCGGCTTTATGGAGGCCGACGTGAAGCGGGAATACCGGGGCATCAAGGGACTTAACAGACTCTACCGCCGACTGACGGCCAAGCAGTTTACATCTATTGCCGACCTGCATAACGTGCTGCGCTCTGAGTTTCTGCGCCTGCGCTTCAACATGGGGCGCTACCGGGTGGCTCACATCAGCAAGCATCGTATGGGCCGCCACCGCCTTGTGAAGCGCAACAACAAGCAGCTGACCCAGCAGCCCACCTCGTTCGAAAACTACATACAGGTGTTCCAGCGGCTTGGCTATACGTTTACAGCCAATTTCAAGAGCATCTTCCCGCCAGAAGGCGGCAACCTGACGCTGTTGCCTCCCTCGCTGGCATTCCTTAGCAGCGACACTGCGCCCCTGATCGGTATAGCACCTTTTGCCGCCCATAAGGGCAAGGTATATCCGCCAGAATTGATGGAGCAGGTCATCACAATGTTCACCAGCCAGCATCCTGAAGTCCGCATCCTGCTGTTCGGACGAGGCGAGCAAGAGGAACATTGGTTCACCAAATGGTGTGAACAGTGGAAGCAGTGCATCTTCGTCAACCGTAACGTTGAGTCCATGTATCAGGAGCTTATCCTGATGAGCCACCTGAAGGTGATGCTCTCGATGGATTCAGCCAACATGCACCTGGCATCGTTGACGGGTGTTCCCGTAGTCAGTGTATGGGGAGCAACCCATCCTTATGCCGGTTTCATGGGTTGGGGACAGAGCGAGACGAATGCCATCCAGGCCGAACTCGACTGCCGTCCCTGTAGCATCTTCGGACAAAAGGCCTGCCGCCGGGGTGACTATGTGTGTATGCACATGATCAAGCCAACGACAATCGTTGAGAAAATAAATTCTTTTTTTACTAACTAAACAGAAACAAATTATGAAAAAGTACATCTGCGACACCTGCGGTTACGTTTACGACCCAGAAGTAGGCGACCCCGACAACGGCATTGAGCCCGGAACAGCTTTCGAAGACATTCCTGAAGACTGGGTATGCCCTATCTGCGGAGTCGGTAAGGACGACTTCTCTGCCGAGTAACCTCTCTGCCGAGTAGCAAGACTAAAGCCCTGCGTGTGAGCAACAAGCTGCCTTTTTGGCCTTGAACTCCTCGCGGGCTTTTTTCATTTGCTGCAGGAAGGCCTCGCTGGTGTGCAGCTTGGCATAGGCTACTGAGGCAGCCAATCGGCCGGCATCAGTGTCGCTCTGCCAGTGAGCACCTACTACCACGCGGTTTTCTCCATAGCGGTATCCACGTGCCAGGATGGCATCAGCGGCACAGGGATTAATCTCCATCAGCAGCAGCGCAGCGCTCCATCCCAGAATGGTATGTCCGGAAGGGTAGGAACCGTTGTGTCTCAGCTCCTCGTCATGCTCTGGCACCAGTGACGGTTCGTTGAACACCATGAAGGGGCGCGGGCGCATATATTCCTTCTTGGGCTTGGTGCATATCGCGGCACAAGTGGCTGTCCCGTCGCGAAGCACTGTGTAGATTTCAGGAGTATCTTCCTTGGTAATCTTCAGTCCGAAGGCATCCTGGAGGATGCTGATAATGTTCTCCAGACCGTAGATGGCATCGCTGGCAGCCTGGGCTGCGCGCAGCGAGTCCTTGCGCATCTCCTTACCCCAGAAGAAGCGGCTCAGGTCGTTGGCAAAAGCCACCGACATCGTGTCGGGCGGGCCGGGCATGAACTCTTTCATCACTGGCATCTGGTCGGCCGTGAAATATAATGTGGGCTTGTCGCTAACCTGTGACTGGACACTCATCGCAAGGCAAAAGCCAAGCAGCATCAAAATCGTTTTCTTCATCATGCTATAGTTTCTGTTCATTTATAAATTCTCTGCAAAGGTAGCAAATAATTCCGATAATCAGCAGTGAGTTGGCTATTTTATTCGGAAATATTTATATAGGCCTCCAGATGTGTTAACTCATTTCCTCAGGGCTTCAAGCGATCTTGCGTCATGCGCTCCATGTATTGCTGGATAATGGCCTTGAGCTCGCTTTCCATCGCTTGGAGTGATGAGCCGATGGCCAAGCTTGAAGAGTCGGCTGCGGTCTTCGACTTCTGTAGCAGGTTGTGCTGCATGAGCGAGTCGGAGAGACTGTAGAGGGCCTTCGACTTCTGACCGTCGAACTGCAGCACATATCCATGCTTCACATACTGATAGGTGCCAAAGAGGTAGTTGACCGCCCAGGTGTCCTCAGCAGGCGTATTCAGCACATCGATGCCAAAGGCGAAATAGGGCTTCTGGTAATGCAGCATCCCCAGCACGGTGGGCAGTATGTCTATCTGCTGTGCTATCTTGTCTATCATTTCAGGCTGCTGTCCGGGCTCATATATTATAATAGGTGAGCAGTAGCCTCCCAGGTCGGTCTGATAGTAAGCGTGGTCGGTAAGATTGGTGTGGTCGCTGGTGAGCACGAAGATGGTATTCTTGAACCACGGCTGGTGGCTGGCAGTCTCGAAAAACCGTCCGATGGCCATGTCGGTATAGCGGATGCACTTGTGGATTTCAATGCCCTCTTCTGGATAGCGCTCCTTGTATTTATCAGGCACCTTGTAGGGATGGTGGCTTGAGGCGGTGAAGACTGCCGTCATGAAGGGTTCTTTCATCTCCGACATCTTGGTGGCATAATACTGCAGGAAGGGTTCGTCCCAGATGGCCCACATGCCGTCGAAGTCGTCGTCGCCGCCAAAGCGCGGGTCGTCGTTATAGTCCTCGCGACCGTAATAGTGCTGGAATCCTGTGTGACGTGCAAAAGCCATGAATCCCATAGAGCCGCGCTGGGCACCGTGGAAGAAGGCGGTCTGATAGCCTTCGGCACCTAACAGCGAGGCAAACCCGTCGACATGGTTCATTGAGGCGGGTGTCAGGAAGAACGGCTCTACAAACATAGGAATGCTCGACAGGATGCTGGGCATGCCGTCAATGCTCTTCCGCCCGTTGCAGAAGGAGCGTGTGAAGGTGGTGCTCTTGGCGATGAGTGAGTCGACAAAAGGGGTATAGCCCTTGTAAAGACCATTCTCCAAGGTCTTGTTGAGGGCTCCTATATATTCGCGCCCGAAGCTCTCGACAATCAGTATCACGACGTTTTTCTTTTGCATCGGCACACTGTCCTGAGGGGTGTGTACCGGCGAGAAGACGGACTCCATCTGCTTCTGGTCGGCATAGAAGTGCGGTACCTGGAAGGTGTTCTTGCTGATGGTACGTAAGAGGGCGAACGGTGTGTTGAGCACCAGGGCCGCATCTGCCGGACGGCTGACATACTGGTTGGCGTTCGAGATGGTGATGGGTCGCACGGCAGTGGTGAATCCGCCACGCATTCCCGCCACGCAGAACGGGGCAAAGAGCAGCAGCGACAACAGGCAGGCGAGGCTGTAGTGCCACCAGGGTTGCAGCTTGTTGCGGTCAAGCCGAGGGCTGGCGTATACTTTCCAGAGCAGGGCGACCACGATGACAAAGAGCAGTACGAGATACCAGTGGCGCAGCAGTTCGGTGAGGAAGATGCCGCCCAGGTTGTGCTCGTTGGAGAACTCGCCGAACACCGTTGTCGTGGTGCGCCGCATGGTGTAGCGGAAGTAGACAGAGTCCATCAGATTGATAGCCAGCGTAAGGGCGTTGACAATGATGAAGACCCACTTGCACACCAGCTGGTAGGTAGCATTCTCCTTCAGATGCAGGGGAAAGAGCATCATCACTACGTAGAGTGCGTTGGTATAGAGAATGGCTGAGGTGTCGAACATCAGTCCGCCCTGCCATACCTCGCCGGTATAGTTCAGCAGGTCGGCATTCTCCAGATAGTACTCCAGCCGGGCTACTTGGTAGACCAGATACGCCATGAGCAGGTTCCACAGCACTGCCAGCAGTGGGCTGTATAGCTTATTTAGCAGTTGTTTCATCTCAATATCCCTTTTCCAGTTTTGTCTTATCTCTTGTCCAGGTCTTCCGATGCCGCCTGCAGGATGGCCTTCGCGCGATGTAGCAGAGCGTCGCATCCCGGTCCGCGCTGGCTTACCATCTTGTTGCTGATAAAATCGTAGTTGATAAACGATGCGCTGTCTATCATGGTCACCCCATCGTCGTAGGTGTGGATGGCAAACGGCTTGCTATAGCTCTTGCTCAGCACATCGCGGCTGAAGGCAAAGTCGTCGTGCGCTATGCCTAACTGTCCAAGTAAGGTGGCAGGCAGGTCGGTCTGGTTGCATATTGTCTCAATGCGGCGCGGCTGTCTGACGGCACCGCCTGTCCAGATCATGGGAATCTGGTTCAGCAGCGGGTCCGACTCCGTCAGGTCCTGATAGAGGATGCCGTGGTCGGGCAGCATCACCACGAGGGTGTTCTGCCAGAGTGGCGACTGTCGTAGCTGCTGGATGAACTTGCCCACACACTGGTCGAGATAGTAGAAGGCATTCAGCTTCTCGTCGTCAAAGTGGTGGATGGGTACATCCCAGGGTTGGTGGCTGCTCAGTGTGGAATAGCCTATGAGGAAGGGCTGTGCGGCAGCCGAGGCCTGTTCGAAGAGTGTCTTGAACGTGATGTCGTCGCGCACGCCCCATTGGGCACTGCGCTGTTCTTCGCTGCTATAGTCGTCTTTCCATGTCAGCTGCTCGAAACCGCAGCCTACCAGATAGCCTCGCATATTGGTAAAGTTGATGTCGCCGCCATAGAGATAGGAGGTCTGATAGCCCTCGCGCTGCAGGCTCAGGGCTATGCTGGGCATAGTGCGCGACTTGGCGGGCATCTTCATCACCGACATGGTGGGGAACGAAGGATAGCCGCTCCAGGTACACAACGTACCGCGGTCGGTGCGCCATGTGTTGCCGTAGCAGTGGGCAAAGTAGACTCCCTCGCGCATCAGGCGGTTCAGGTTGGGCGTTACATCGGGATTGCCGCCCACTTCGGTGAACACGCTGCCGCAGCTCTCCAAAAGGATGATAATGACGTTGGGACGGCGAGTGGTCAGCAGGGTGTCAGTATCTGTCGAGCGGGTGTCGTAGTATTCTTCCACTATGCGCTGGCTCTCTGCATCGTCCATGAAGTGGTAGACCACATTGGTAGAGGTCTTCTCAAGCGAGGAGAAAAAGGAGAAGACGGGATTGACTGCCGCGTGGTTCAGAAACTGGTTCTGCGAGTAGTACACCTGTCCCACGTTAGTCGTCGACTCACCCAGTCCGCCTCGGATGCCGATGACAATCAGCGGAATAGCTATCAGTGCTGCTATGCTGGCCAGGATGCGCCTGCTCACTGCGGGCAGCTGTAGCGGGATGCACCAGTAGGCAAAGGTGAGACAGCCCGCTATCAGCCCGATGGCCAGTAGGCGGAGGAGAAGGTAGCCCGTGGTCACGCTGGCCATCGCTTCGGTCGGTGTCTCCAGGTATTGCAGGCAGGAGGCTTCGAGCTTGAACTGCCAGAACTCGTAGAGGCTGGTGTCGGCCACGAAGGCCAGTGCCATAGCTACGGCGATGACGGCATAGAAGGGCCGGAGGATATGTCGGAACACGCGTTCCTTAGGATACCAGATGCTGGCGGCCATACACAGGAACGGCACACTCAGGATGTAGAGCGACATGCTCAGGTCGAGGGTCATGCCGTGCCCCACCACATCCAGCACATCTGTCAGCGCAAAGTCCTGACTGCCGGCATGATAGCACATGAAGCCCACCTTCGCCAGCACAAAGGCGGCTACCGTGAGCAGATAGACTTCCAGAAGATAGAGTAGACGCTTGAACATGAGCTTATACCTTTTGCATATCTGTCAAGCGCTTGTAGTGGCCGCCCATAGCGAGCAGCTCCTCGTGGGTGCCTTGTTCCACAATCCTTCCCTCGTGCAGCACACAGATTTCGTCGGCATTCTTGATGGTCGACAGACGGTGGGCAATGGCCACCGTGGTACGCGTCTTCATCAGCCGCTCCAGAGCGTCCTGCACCAGTCGCTCACTCTCGGTGTCGAGGGCTGAGGTCGCTTCGTCAAGTATCAGGATGGGTGGATTCTTCAGAATGGCACGGGCAATGCTGACACGCTGCCGCTGCCCGCCAGAGAGCCGCCCGCCCCGGTCGCCGATGTTCGTGTCGAACTGGTGCTCCGACTGCATGATGAAGTCGTAGGCATTGGCTATCCGTGCCGCCTCGGCTATCTGCTCGTCGGTGGCACTGTCTACTCCGAAGGCGATGTTCGCACGGAAGGAGTCGTTGAAGAGGATGGCTTCCTGGTTCACGTTGCCTATCAGCTGGCGCAGGTCCCAGATGCCCAGGTCCTTGACATTGATGCCGTCGATGAGCACCTCGCCTTCCTGCACATCGTAGTAGCGGGGTATCAGGTCGACGAGTGTTGACTTGCCCGAGCCGCTTTGTCCCACGATGGCAATGGTCTTGCCCTTGGGAATCGTGAGGTTGATATCCCTGAGCACCCATTGCTCGCCATAGCGGAACGACACATGGCGGAACTCAATCTGGTGCTCGAAGCTCTTCAGGTGTTTGGGTTGCGTAGGCTCCTTGATGGTGTTCTCTGCTAAGAGAATCTTGTCTATACGCTCCATCGAGGCCAGACCCTTGGGAATGTTGTAGCCCACCTTCGACACTTCCTTCAGCGGGTTGATGATGGAGTAGAGTATCACCATATAATAGATAAAGGTAGGTCCGGAGAGGGCCTGGTTGTTCAGCACCAGTACGCCGCCAAACCACAGCACGATGACAATCATGCAAGTACCCAGGAACTCGGAGAGCGGGTGTCCCAGATTCTGGCGGATGTTCACCCACATGATGTCCTGGCGGTAGGTGGAGTTGATGTTGTTGAACTTCTGGCGCATCTTGTCCTCAGCACAGAAGGCCTTGATGATGCGCAGGCCGCCCAGGGTCTCGTCTACCACGCTCATCGTGTCGCTCCACAAGGCCTGTGCCTTGATGCTCTGCGCCTTCAGCTTGCGTCCTATCCACCCCATGAACCAGCCTATCAGGGGGATGATCACCACTGAGAAGAGGGTCAGCTGCCAGGAAATGATGATGAGTGTGGTGAAGTAGGAGACGATGAGGATGGGGTTCTTGAACATCAGGTCGAGCGACGACATGATGCTGGTCTCCACCTCCTGCACATCGCCTGTCATACGGGCAATGATGTCGCCCTTGCGCTCCTCGGTGAAGAAGCCTAAGGGCAGATGCACTATCTTGTCGAACAGCTGGTTGCGCATGTCGCGCACCACTCCCGTTCGGATAGGTACCACACTCGATGCTGAAAGGAAGTAGGCAATGGTCTTCAGCAGCGTTGTCACAATGAGGAAGATCCCGATGAACAGCAGCGTTGTCGTGCTTCCCATGTCGGCAATGAAATGGTTGATGTAGTAGTACACATTGTTGACGGCCACGTCCTTCAGGCTGCCCTCGCTCCAGCTCATCAGCCGCTCTGCCACCACTTCGTCGCCCGTCTTGAACAGAATCTGCAGAATAGGTATCAGTGCAGCAAACGAGAAGATGTTGAGCAATGCCGACAGGATGTTGAATATGATGGACAGTACCACATATTTCTTATAAGGTGCCACAAAGCGCCTCAGCACTTGGATAAAGTCTTTCATACCGTTTCTCCTAATAATGTGGCACTTGTCGAACTGGTAATCCTCACGCGCACCGTCTCGCCGATATGGTGGGTGCCCTTGGGAATAATCACTGCCTTGTTCTGCTCCGTACGTCCCATCAGCTGTTCGCGGCTCCGCTTCGAGAAGCCTTCTATCAGCACATCGAACTCCTTGCCTTCGTCCTTCTTGTTCTGCTGGGCGGAAATATCAGTCTGAAGGGCGATGAGCTCGTTCAGCCGACGGATCTTTTCCTCCTCAGGCACATCGTCGGGCAAGTGCTTGGAGGCATAGGTGCCGGGACGCTCAGAGTATTTGAACATGAAGGCGGAGTCGTACTGCACCTCGCGCATCAGCGAGAGCGACAGCTGATGGTCCTCCTCCGTCTCTGAGTGGTAGCCCACAAAGATGTCCGTCGACAGTCCGCAGTCAGGAACGATGCGACGAATGGCTTCCACCCTGCCCAGATACCACTCGCGGGTGTACTTGCGGTTCATCAGCTTCAGGATACGGTCGCTGCCGCTCTGTACGGGCAGATGGATGTGCTTGCACACGTTGGGCATCTCGGCAATCACCCTCAGTGTCTCGTCGCTCATGTCCTTCGGGTGCGATGTCGTGAAGCGGATGCGCATCCCTGGAGCCTCCTCGGCCACCCGTCTCAACAGCTCTGGGAAACCGTTTCTCACTTCTGACTCCTCATTTCTCATTTCGTAGGAATTGACGTTCTGTCCCAGCAGTGTCACCTCCTTGAAGCCTCGGTCTCTGAGGTCGCGCACCTCGCGCAAGATGCTCTCCACGTCACGGCTGCGCTCACGGCCACGGGTGTACGGCACGATGCAGTAGTGGCAGAAGTTGTTGCAGCCTCGCATGATGCTCACAAATCCGCCAATCCTCGCACCATGCAGGCGCTGGGGGACAATATCCTTATAGGTCTCTGACGTTGACAGCTCAATGTTGATGGCTTTATGCCCCGTCTCTGCCTGTGCTGTCAGATCGGGCAGCGAGAGGTAGGCATCCGGACCGGCCACCAGGTCGGCATGATGATGCTCCAGCAGATCGGCTTTCACACGCTCGGCCATGCAGCCTAAGACTCCAATGATGAAAGGCCGCTTGCGCTTGATGGCAGCGAGTGCGTCCAGACGGTGGTAGATCTTCTGCTCGGCATTGTCGCGCACCGAACAGGTGTTCAGAAACACGGCATCAGCCTCGTCCAGCGACTCCGTCGGTTCATAGCCTGCCATCTGCATCACGCTGGCCACCACCTCCGAGTCGGCCACGTTCATCTGGCAGCCATAAGTCTCGATATATAGCTTTTTCATTCTACTTTTTTCTTTTTGCCTGCAAAGTTACGAAAAAAATGCGTAACTTTGCAGCCACTAATGAAATATTAACGTATGGAACTGATTAAAGACAAAGAATTTGGTGGCGAGAGACCCCTTTTTACCATTCACGACACCAAGTTGGAGAATATCACCATCACCGATGGCGAGAGTGGCATCAAGCAATGCCGGAACGTTGAGGCCCGCAACTGTCGCTTTTACGGCAAGTACCCTTGGTGGCATGTCGACGGAGCACTCATCGAAGACTGCTATTTCGCCTTAGACTCGCGCTCTGCCATCTGGTATACTAACGACCTCGTGATGCGCCGTTGCCGCATCGATGCACCCAAGTTCTTCCGCGAGATGAAGAACGTGGAACTGGAAGATGTACAGATCTGCGATGCCGACGAGACCTTCTGGCGCGTGGACGGGCTGAAGCTGAAGAATGTCAAGCTGCACGGTGGAACCTATCCGTTCATGTTTTCCAAGAACATCTATGTCGACGGACTGGAGAGCGATGCTAAGTATGTGTTCCAGTACTGTCAGAACGTAGAGATTCATCATGCCAAGATACTGACCAAGGACTCGTTCTGGGAATGCGAGAACGTGACTATCTACGACTCCGAGCTGGATGGCGAGTACCTGGCCTGGCACTCCAAGAACGTGCGGCTGGTGAACTGCCATCTGGCGGGAGAGCAGCTCTTGTGCTATGCCCATAACCTGGTGTTGGAGAATTGTACCATTGACAAGATGTGCGACCGTATGTTCGAATACTCAACGGTTGAGGCTGACATCCGCGGACATATCGAGAACATCAAGAATCCCACCAGCGGACACATCGTGGCCGACTCCATAGGCAGCATCACGATTGACGAGAACGTGCGCCAGCCCAACAACTGCGTGATAGAGGTAAGAGGCGAGAAGTAAGAAGCAAGAGATATGACATACAACTTCGATGAACTCATAGAGCGACGCGGCACCGGCTGTGTCAAGTGGGACTCCATGCCAGTTACCTCCTCTACAGGAGGGGGACAGGGGGAGGCTCTCCTCCCCCTCTGGGTGGCCGACATGGACTTTGCGGTGGCTCCTGCCATCCAGGAGGCCGTCAGACAGCGGGCGCAGCATCCCGTATTTGGCTATACCTATGTGCAGGAGGACTATTATGCCAGCGTCATCTCGTGGTTCCAGCGCCGCCACGGATGGAAGATCAAGCGCGAGTGGATGCTTTACACCATAGGCGTGGTGCCTGCCATGTCGGTAGCCATCAAGGCACTGACCATGCCCGGCGAGCGCGTGCTCATCCTCTCGCCCGACTACAACTGCTTCTTCAGCAGCATCAGGAACAACGGCTGCGAGGTGGCCGAGAGCGTGTTGCGTTTTTCCCGCAACAACCAGCGCTTCGAGCTCGACTGGCAGGACTTCGAGGCACATTGTGCTGATGACAAATGTACCGTCTTCCTGCTCTGCAATCCTCACAACCCTACTGGGCGTGTGTGGACGCGCGAAGAGCTGCAGCAGATGACTGACATCTGCCATCGCCACGGCGTGCGCATCGTTTCTGACGAGATACATTGCGAGCTCATCATGCCCGGCAATACCTTTGTGCCTATGGGGACGGTCGATCCTGAGGCCGTCATCCTGAACTCGCCGTCCAAGTCGTTCAACATTGCCGGACTGCAGATGGCGAATATCGTCTGCCAGGATGCCGCGACCCGCAGACGGCTGGACCGGGCCATCAACATCAATGAGGTGTGCGACGTCAATCCTTTTGCCCCCGTGGCAGTGATGGCTGCTTACAACGACAGCGAGGACTGGATGGATGCCCTGAACCTCTACCTCTGGAATAACTATACAGCATTGCGCGACTTTGCCGCTCAGCATCTGCCCCAGTGGAAGGTGATGCCCCTTGAAGGTACCTACCTCGTCTGGGTGGATGTCTCTGCTTGCTGCGACTCAGTCACAACATATTGTGAAGAGCTGCTCGAGAAGGCCCGGGTATGGCTGAATCCTGGCACGATGTATGGCCCTCAGAGCGGCCAAGGCTATGTGCGGATCAATATCGCCTGTCCGCGCAGCTTGTTGATGGAAGCTTTAAACAGAATAGTAAAGATATGAAAAACGAAGTTAATGTTTGGTCAGTCACCTGGGGTGTACTGATGGCTGTGCTCTTCTCAGCCGCTGCTGCCTATCTTGGACTGAAGGTGGGACAGGTGTTTGAGGCTGCTATTCCGATAGCCATCATCGCCGTAGGAGTCTCTGCCGCTGCCAAGCGAAGCAATGCGCTTCGCGAGAATGTCATCATCCAGAGCATCGGAGCCTGTTCCGGAGCCGTAGTGGCTGGAGCCATCTTCACCTTGCCTGCCATCTATATCCTGCAGGCAAAGTATCCGGAGATGTCGGCCGATTTCCTCAAGATTTTTATCGCCTCACTGCTGGGCGGCGTGTTGGGCATCTTGTTTCTCATCCCCTTCCGCCGCTATTTTGTGGAGGCTCCCCAGGAACAGTATCCGTTTCCTGAGGCCACCGCTACCACGCAGGTGCTGAAGAGCGGCGATAAGGGTTCGTCGCAGGCCAAACCCTTGCTCTACGCTGGTCTGATAGGTGGTCTCTACGACTTCATCGTGGCTACCTTCGGCTGGTGGAACGAGAATGTGACAAGCCGCATGCTGCCTTTTGGCGACGATGTGGCGGAGAAGGCCAAGCTGGTGTTTAAGAACAATACGGGTGCAGCCGTCTTGGGCTTAGGCTATATCATCGGTTTCCGCTACGCACTCATCATCACCCTGGGCTCGCTGTTCGTCTGGTGGCTCGTGGTGCCGGGTATGGCCCTGCTGTTCCCTGACACGGTGCTCAACCAGTGGAACCCCTCCATCACAACGCCTGTTGGCGAGATGTCGCCTGAGGTCATCTTCACCTCTTATGGCAAGAGCATCGGCATCGGTGCCATCGCGATGGCGGGTATCATAGGCATTATCAAGTCGTGGGGTGTCATCAAGAGTGCCGTAGGCCTGGCCACCAAGGCCGGTGCCGTTGAGGCTCAGGCGTCTGAGGGCGGTTCTGCTGCCACCAGCGCTGATCTGTCGTTCCGTTTTATTGCCATTGCTGCCGGAATCACACTCCTCCTCACCTTCCTTTTCTTCTGGTTCGGAGTGATGGATGGGAATCTGCTCTTTGCCTTGGTGGCTATTGTGCTGACGGCGGTCATCGCATTCCTCTTCACCACTGTGGCGGCCAATGCCATTGCCATCGTGGGTTCTAACCCCGTGTCGGGCATGACGCTGATGACGCTCATCTTGGCATCGGTTGTGATGGTGGCTGTAGGACTGAAGGGGACGGGTGGTATGGTGGCTGCCCTCGTGATGGGCGGTGTGGTATGCACGGCTCTCTCTATGGCTGGTTCCTTTATTACCGACCTGAAGATTGGTTATTGGTGCGACACGCAGCCCCGCAAGCAGGAGACTTGGAAATTCCTGGGCACCCTGGTCAGTGCTGCTACCGTAGGCGGTGTCATGATGTTGCTCAACGAGACCTATGGCTTTGCCTCTGGCGCCTTGGCTGCTCCGCAGGCCAATGCGATGGCGGCAGTCATCGACCCCCTGATGAATGGGGTAGGGGCTCCCTGGCCGCTCTATGCCCTCGGGGCTGTCATTGCCGTGGTGCTCACCATGTGCAAGGTTCCGGCCCTGGCTTTTGCCCTGGGAATGTTCATTCCTATGGAACTGAATGTCCCTCTGGTTTTTGGTGGTGCCATCAGTTGGTATGTCACCTCGCGTTCAAAGGATGCCGCTGTGAACAATGCTCGTGGCGAGAAGGGCAATCTCATTGCATCGGGATTCATTGCCGGCGGAGCCTTGATGGGAGTGCTGAGCGCCCTGCTGCGATTCGGAGGCATCTCGTTCGACTATGGCGAGTGGTGGCTGAATCCGATGTCGGAACTCTGCTCGCTGGCGGCCTATATCCTTCTGATAGTCTATTTTATCCGGGCCACCAGATAGTTTTAGTTCTTTTTCTCTTGTTTGATGGTTGATTAATTTAGTTTTTTTACTCTCTCGATAGCTTTTTACAGCTGTTTTGATGGTTCGTTTTTTACTTAACTGCTTGTTGTTTAAGTGGTTAATAGTCCTTGTTGCTTGTGCCAAGTCGGAGGTAAGTCGGTGTTAAGCTGTCGTTGACCGCGCGCTGTCTCGTTGGCTTCACGTCGTTTTCTCTCTCGTTGACGGTGCAAAGATAACGCGTTTTTCGTCGCATTCCAAATTTTCAGCCCCTCCACCCCCTCAAATGGCCATATTTCTGGTGAAAAATCGCACCACTCGCGTTCAAGGACCACTTTTTGCCGTTTTTTTACACAGGTTCGGGTTTAGAGAAGCTATATTACCTACAACCATCGCAGCCTGACAGCCAGACAACTGTGAGGTGTGTCATTTGTGTCAAGGTCAAAATGGTCAAAATCGTTTTTTAATTTTTCAAAAAATCCGCACTATATAATATAAATAATATATATTATTTATTATATATAGTGACAATTTTAGCAATTTCAGAATTAATTTTGACCATTTTGACCTTGACCAACTTGACCGATATGCATACACGTAAATTGTTGAAATAAAAACATTTACGGCTTTCATGGTGTCATTAAGACCACAAAATCAAATGATGGGAATGAGGCTATTGGAGACTAAAATCCTAAAAATCTTCCACAAATTTACAAATAACTTCCACAAAAATCAGCACTAAAAATCGTAGTTTTCCTTGCAAAAATCACAAAAAATGATGTACTTTTGCAGCATTATTACGCTAAAACAACCTGTTTTCGGGCTTTTTTTTTTTAGCATCTAATTGGCGTTTCTGCTGGTGTAGGGTACTGCGGATTGTCTGATTTTTTTTCTGGTTAAGGAATGAAAACACGTTCTACCGTCCCTTCGTAAGTCTGGATGCTGAGGTGGATGGTGTCCGGGCGCTCCTCAGGCAGCAGGATGCTGATATAGCGGCGGTTGGTGTAGTATTGAGGGATGCCGTTCTGACTGTGCAATAATCGGTAATAGGCAGCACGGCGTCCGTCTGCATAGGTGTAGACGGTGTCTTGGGCCAACGCGACGTTGTGAGGAAGTTCCTCGTCATCAATGCGTCCTGTCTTCAGCAGCAAGCCCACGTTCAGGTATTTGCCGCTCTTGGCTATCCATGCACTCTCGAAACCAATGGGGTCCTGAGGCTGTTCCTTGAAGTGCCAGTGGGCAACAGGCTGGAGGGTGACCATCGGACCTACGGACCTGGGCTCTGCCTGGTTGGTCCCCACCTTGTTAAAATAAATGATGGCGCGGTAGGTGGTGTCGGCGGTCTCTATCCATGTGGCGGCGACAGGTGTGGAGAACTGATAGCGCTCTCCCTCGTCAGTGACGAACGAGACGCCTTGCATCTCACTGTTGGTGTGCAGCTCGCAGAAGTTGGCTTGCATCAGAGAGTATGCTCCCTCTCCTTTCTCATAACTGTCAATTTCGCATGACGTGATAAGGAGGGATGCAAGCAGGGCGATATACAGGACGGTTTTCTTCATCATGTTGACAGGTAGTTGCGTACAGGGTTGGCATACATGGTCAGCATACGTTCTCGCAGGAAAGGCACATCCTTGTTGGGGATGTTGATTTTGTCCAATTGCTGCTGCAGGTATTGTTCAAAGCGCTGCACATCGGCATTCGTGTAGTGGCTGCTATTGTTCTTGCCGCCTTCCAGCATGTCCAGGGCAATATAGTTGCAGGGATAGAGGCGATAGTGATGATGAATCGCGCGGTCTATGCGCAGGCTGAGCTGTTCGTAGAACTCCTTCTTGGGCAGTCCTGACAGTTCGTCAATCCAGTTGTTGACGGGCTGGGCACAATGATAGTGTACACGACCCTTATAGCCGAAGATGCCCGTCTTCATGTTGTCTAGGTCGTCCTGCTTACTCTTCTTGAAAGCCGGATTGTCACGCTTCTGCTGAAATTCCTGCGCCTTCAGGTAGTCGCAGGGGTCGAACTCATACGAGATGGTCAGCGGCACGATATTCAGTTCGCGAAGACTGTCAACGGGAGTCCCGTCGTAACCCATGGCCAGCATCTTCAGGACGGCATCCTGAGTATGGTCGCTGGAGTCCTTGGCACGTCCCTCGCGCTGGGCTATCCAGATGTTCTCCCGCTTCTGGGTGACCGCATAGTGTATGTAGCGGCTCATCAGCTGGCTGGACCGCATCATCTCGTGAGCCGTCAGCCCGCGGCGCACGGTGAAGGCCTTGTTCATCTTGACCAGCCGCTTGATCCAGGGATAGATGAGCAGGTTGTCACCAATGCCTATCTCCACCGTGGTGGGATAGCCGTGTTTGTTAAGCATCACGTCGAGGAAGGCCGAGTCGAGTACGATGTCGCGATGGTTAGACAGGAAGATATATCGCTGCGACTTGTCCGTAGGCAGCTGCTGGTCGTCGAACGTACAACCATCGCTGTGCTTGCGGATGATATAGTTGACAACAGGCTTCATGAAGCGCAGCTGGAAGTCGAGCGGTGTCTTGACACCCGTAAAGGCCAGCCGCAGCAGGCCGTTGCGTATCCCCTTGGGCAACCAAGGCACAAACCCATGCAGCAGCTTTGAGAACTGCCGGTCGGCCAGCAGTTCCTCAAAGGCCTGCTTCATCTCCCCGGCTTCATAAGGCCGTATCTCGTCGAACTCTGTACTCTTCATAACTCAAGTCTAATCATATCTTTCATCTCTCTCATCTCTCACCTCTCACCTCTCAGAACTGGTTCTCTACGATGTCGGATAGCACATCCTTCATCTCCAGTCCAGCGGCCTTCACCTGCTGGGGAATGAAGCTGGTGACCGTCATGCCTGGCGTGGTGTTCACCTCAAGCATGAAGATCTTGCCTTCCTTGGAGATGATATAGTCGATGCGGATGATGCCATTGCAGTGCAGGATGTCATAGATGTGACTGGTAATCTCGCGCACACGGCGGGTGATGTCCTCCGACAGGCGGGCAGGGGTGATCTCCTGTACCTGGCCGTTGTACTTGGCGTTGTAGTCGAAGAACTCGTTCTGTGTGACTACTTCCGTAGCAGGGAATACCACCGACTTCTCGCGGGTCTTATAGACACCGATGGAGATTTCTGTTCCCTCCAGGTATTGTTCTATCATGATCTCGTCGCTCTCCATCATGGCCTTGCGGATGGCAGGAGCCAGCTGGTCCTTGTTCTTCACCTTCGACACGCCAAAGCTGGAGCCGTCGGCAGCAGGTTTCACGAAGCAAGGCATGCCGATGCGCTGTTCTATATCGTCCTCACTCACCATCTGCTCGTAGTCTCGGCGGATAAGCATCGAGTCTGCCACGCTGACACCATAGCCGCGCAGATACTGGTTGAGCACGAATTTGTTGAATGTCATAGCTTCCACCAGCACACCACTGGTAGAGTAGGGGATGCCCACCAGGTCGAAATAGCCCTGCAGGATGCCATTCTCGCCCGGAGTCCCGTGGATGGTGATATAGGCATAGTCAAACAGCCTGCATTTGCCGTTCTCCATGAACGAGAAGTCATTGCGGTCTATCTTGGCCGTCGTGCCGTCTGGCAGTTCTACGTGCCAGTCCTGTCCCTTGATGTCGACGATATAGACCTTGTAGCGTTCCTTGTCAAAAAACGAATAGAGTCCCTGTGCAGAGCGCAGTGACACATCGTGCTCCGAAGAGTCGCCACCACACACGATGGCAATGTTGCGTTTCAGTTGTTTCATCTTTATATTATTCTATTTTACGATTCTTCAAAGTTTGTATTTTCTCCATTTGTCAATCAGTGCTTCCATATCGGCAGCCAGGGGCGATGTGAAGTCCATCTGCTCGCGGGTTATGGGGTGCACGAAGCCTAATGTCCTGGCATGCAGGGCCTGACGGCCGCAGAGCTTGAAACAGTTCTGTATATAGGCCTTGTAGCTGGCTGTTCGCTCACCTCTGAGCATCTCCATACCGCCATAGCGCTCGTCGGCAAACAGCGGGTGTCCGATGTGTTTCATGTGAGCACGTATCTGATGGGTGCGGCCGGTCTCCAGTCGGCATTCTATCAGGGTGGTATAGCCATAGCGCTCCAACACCCGGTAGTGGGTGACGGCACTCTTGCCGATGTTCGAGCCCGGTGGAAAGACGGCCATGCGCTGCCTGTCGCGTGGGTCGCGCCCTATGTTGCCTTCTATACGGCCCTGGTCTTCGGTGAAATTACCCCATACCAGAGCAACATAGCTGCGATGGGTGTCGTGATTGAAAAACTGCGCCCCCAGCTCTGTCTTGGCTTCAGGGGTCTTGGCAACGACCAGCAGACCGCTGGTGTCCTTGTCGATGCGGTGCACCAGTCCGACGCTGGGGTCGTTGGGGTCGTAGGTGGGCAGCTCGCGAAGATGCCAGGCAATGGCGTTGACCAGTGTGCCGTGGAAGTTGCCCACTCCTGGATGGACCACCAGACCTGCTGGCTTGTTGACCACCATCAGCTGGTCGTCCTCGTAGACCACATCCAGAGGAATGTCCTCCGGCTCAATGGTCGTGTCATGGTGAGGACGGTCGAGCATCAGGGTGATGACATCGCCGGGACGAACCTTATAGTTGCTCTTGACGGGCTTGTCGTTCACATGGATGAATCCTGCGTCGGCTGCCTTCTGGATGCGGTTGCGCGAAGAGTGCTGGAGATGTTCCGACATGAACTTGTCAATACGGACTGGCTCCTGCCCATGGTCTACTTCCATGCGCAGGTGCTCATACAGCTGGCCGTCGCCTTGCTCGTCAACGTTCAGCTCTATATCTTCAAGCTCTTCGTCTATCATCATAGTCATTCATGCACAGGGGGTTCCATTACTTCTTCAAATTCGTCAACCGTTGATTCGTCTATCGGGACATTGGGCGATGGGGATTCCACATACTCGAACTCATCCACGTCGCTGACCGTTCCGCTACCTACCAACAGGGTCAGCGGATAGTCAATGGGAATACGGTCGCCATTCGACACCCTGCGCCCGCGACAGAGGATGCCATATACCCAGTCTTTTTCACCATGCACCTCTTGGGCAGGCAACAGGCGGAAACCAATGGCCATCAACTTGGCCTCGGCTTCGCGCAGACTGCTGTTGTCTACGACGTCGGGAATGGTGAAGGTTGGTGATGAAGGCGAGTTCACCGTGACATAGATAACATGTCCCCGCTTCACTTTCATTCCCTCACCCGGTGTCTGGGCAAGAATACAGTCGGCAGGCAGCTGCTTGTTGTAGCCGGAATCGCTGACCATGATAACGAGTCCTTCTTCTTCCAGCATCAGTCGGGCTTTCGAATATCCCAGACCTTTCACTTTAGGCACTACAATGCCCTCGCCGTGGTGCGTGTAATAGTCCAGACCGAATTTAACACCGATACCTACCAGTAGCAGGAATACGATCATAGCCAGCAGGTTTAGCAAGACAAAACGGTTGAATATCTTACCAAAGAAATTCTTTATGCTCATTTCTATTGTTCTCTAATATCGAAAGCAAAAGTACAAAGAATTATTGAGACAGCAAAAAAATTGGGTATATTTCTTTCGAAAACATACCCAATTCTTATTCGTATACACTGATTGAGTGCCACACTCCGGCCTGGGCCGAAGAATTTACTTTCCGTGGTGCTCGTCAGAAACGGTTAACTTCTTACGGCCCTTAGCGCGGCGAGAAGCCAATACGCGACGACCATTCTTCGTTGCCATGCGCTCGCGGAAACCATGCTTGTTCACGCGGCGGCGGTTGTGCGGCTGAAATGTTCTTTTCATTGCTTTTATCGTTATTTTATGTTATTATTGTCGTTTTGGGCTGCAAAATTACACATTATTTTCGAAATATGCAAGTTTTTCTCAAAAAATAATGTTTAATGGGCAATGAATTAAGAAATATTTCGTACCTTTGCACCCGCAAAATGACATTTTACATATTATAATAGTACTATTTTTATGATTAATTCACAAGACATTAAGAAAGGAACCGCCATTCGCATGGACGGTGCCATTTGGGTTTGCATCGATTTCCAGCATCGTAAGCCCGGTAAGGGAAACACCATTATGAACATTAAGATGAAGAACGTTTCTGACGGTCGTGTGCTGGAGCGTCGCTACAACATCGGTGAGAAACTGGAGGATGTGGTCATCGAGCACCGCGACTACCAGTATCTCTACGAGGATCAGGAAGGCCGCATCTTCATGAATCAGGAGACTTTCGAGCAGATTCCCATAGCCAACGACCTCGTGATTGGCCACGAGTACATGAAGGAGGGCGATGTGGTGTCAGTGGTGAGCGACACGACCGACGGTACCATTCTCTATGCTGAGATGCCCGTGAAGACCATTCTCCGCGTTACTCATTCTGAGCCGGGCATCAAGGGCGACACCGCTACCAACACCCTGAAGCCTGCCACCCTGGAGACGGGTGTGGAGGTTCGCGTTCCCCTGTTCATCAACGAGGGCGACCTGATTCAGGTAGATACGCGCGACGGTTCTTATCTGGCTCGCGCTAAGGAGTAACTTGGAAATTAGAAAATTAAAGAATTGAAAAATTGAAGTTTTCAATTATCGTTCCGGTCTACAATCGCCCTGACGAGGTGGACGAGCTGCTTGAGAGCCTCGGTTCTCAGACGCTGAAAGACTTTGAGGTGGTTATTGTAGAGGACGGATCACAAGTTCCATGCAAGGATGTTTGCGATAAATATGCAAACATCCTTGATTTGCGTTATTACTTCAAGGAGAACAGCGGCCCTGGGCAGAGTCGCAACTACGGAGTGGAGCGTGCTAAGGGTGAGTACGTCATCATTCTCGACTCGGATGCTGTGGCACCTGTCGGATTCCTGCAGGCGGTGGATGACGAACTGAAGCGTCAGCCTTCAGATGCCTGGGGAGGACCGGATGCCGCCCACGAGTCGTTCACCGACATACAGAAGGCCATATCTTATGCTATGACCAGCTTCTTCACCACTGGTGGCATCCGTGGGGGGAAGAAGCAGCTGGATAAGTTCTATCCCC
This sequence comes from uncultured Prevotella sp., assembly GCA_946548065.1. Taxonomy (GTDB): domain Bacteria; phylum Bacteroidota; class Bacteroidia; order Bacteroidales; family Bacteroidaceae; genus Prevotella. The sequence continues at coordinate 44,402 of CAMNPM010000012.1, forward strand.
GTTCGTTCAATATGGGTGTGCGCCGCGAGGTCTACCTGGCCTTAGGCGGTTTCTCCCCCTTGCGATTCTCCAAGATGTCACTGTATGGCGAGGATATCGACTTCTCCATCCGTATCTATAAGGGTGGCTATAGCTGTCGTCTGTTTCCCGAGGCATGGGTGTGGCATAAGCGCCGCACTGACTTCAAGAAGTTCTGGCGGCAGGTGTACAACAGTGGTATAGCACGTATCAACCTCTGGAGGAAATACCCCGAGGCCCTCAAACCGGTCCACGCCCTGCCGTCGGTGTTCACTATCGGGGTAGCGGGACTGATTGTCTTAGCTCCCTTTACGAAGTGCTGGTCGCTGGCATTGCTGGCACTCTTTGCACTGCTCATCTTCTTGGATTCCAGCATCAGGTCGAAGAGCGCCAAGGTGGGATGCCTGTCTGTGGTGGCTTCCTTTGTTCAGCTCATTGGCTATGGTGTAGGATTCCTGGAGTCTTGGTGGACTAACTGTGTTGTCAAGCGTGGATAAACTGAATATCAACCAGTGGGCAGCCGAGGATCGTCCGCGTGAGAAGCTCATGCGCCTCGGACCGTCAGCACTCAGCGATGCTGAACTGCTGGCCATACTGGTTGGGTCGGGCTCTACGAAGGAGGATGCCGTCACGCTGATGAAACGTATACTGGCCGACTGCCGCAACAACCTGAATACGCTGGGTAAGATGACCATACACCAGCTGTGCGAATACAATGGTGTCGGTGAGGCGAAGGCCATCACCATCCTGGCAGCCTGCGAACTGGGCAAGCGGCGGCAGATGGAGACTCCCGAGGAACGGCCCGACCTGGGTACGGCAACACGCATCTATAACCACATGCACCCGCTGATGCAGGATTTGGATGTCGAGGAGTTCTGGCTCTTGCTGATGAACCACAACTATCGGCTTATACGGGAAATGCGCATCTCACATGGCGGCATCACGGAGGTCAGTGTCGATGTGCGTATCATCATCAAAGAGGCCGTTCTGGCCAACGCTACCATCCTTGCCGTATGTCATAACCACCCTTCAGGCAACCTCAGGCCCAGCTCGCATGACGTAGCTATCACGGAGTCGTTGAGACAGGCTTGCAACATCATGCGCATCCATTTCCTCGACCATGTCATCGTCACCGATGGCAGCTACTATAGCTTCCACGAAGAGGGGCGCATTTAATTAACTAACTGCAGAAACAATATGACACAAGAAGAAAAGACTCGTTTGGAAGAGCGTATCGTAGATGTCCTGAAGACCGTCTACGACCCGGAGATACCGGTCAACATCTATGACCTGGGCATGATTTATAAGATTGACGTGCAGGAGGATGCTTCTGTCGAGCTGGACATGACCTTTACGGCTCCCAACTGTCCTGCTGCCGACTTCATCCTGGAGGATGTCCGGACCAAGGTCGAGAGTGTCGATGGCATCACCTCTGCCAATGTCAACCTGGTCTTCGAACCTGCCTGGGACCAGTCGATGATGTCCGAAGAAGCCCGCGTCGAACTTGGTTTTGACTAACTGAGAGGTGAGAACTGAGAATTGAGAGGTATGATTACTTTTGCAAATTAGTGCTATGATGAAACGAGAAAAAAGTTTGTTGTTAGATAAAGCAGAGAAATTTGCTGGAAGGATTATTAAAATGTATCAATATCTCTCTACGCAAAAGAACGAACACATTATCTCTAAGCAAGTTCTCAGGAGTGGTACAAGTATAGGTGCTAATATCACAGAAAGTCGCAATGCCCAGAGTACAGCCGATTTTATCAACAAATTGAATATTGCTTTAAAAGAAGCGGACGAAACTATTTACTGGTTAAAAAATCTATATAATGGAAAATATCTTAATGATAAAGAATACAATTCCATCTATCACGATGCAGAAGAACTTGTCAAATTATTGGTCAGTTCCATCAAGACTCTCAAGGAGAAAAACTAATCATACCTCTCAGTTCTCACTTCTCAGTTCTCAGTTATGAAAAGTGTTTATTTCCTTTCCGATGCCCATCTGGGATCGCTGGCTATTCCTCATCAAAGGATGCAGGAGCGCCGACTGGTTCGTTTCCTCGACAGTATCAAGGAGAAGGCTGCTGCCATCTACCTGTTAGGGGATATGTTCGACTTCTGGTATGAGTATAAGTATGTTGTACCTAAGGGCTATACACGGTTCTTGGGGAAGTTGTCGGAACTGACTGATATGGGCGTTGAGGTACATTACTTCACCGGCAACCACGACATCTGGGCCTATGACTATCTGGAACAGGAGTGTGGGGTCATCTTGCATAAGGCTCCGGTAACTACTGAGATCTATGGCCATGAGTTCTTCTTGGCCCACGGCGACGGCATGGGCGATCCGAACAAGTCGTTTAAGGTCATCAGGGCTATCTTCCACAATAGGTTCTGCCAGTGGCTCTTTTCTGGGGTCCATCCTCGGTGGGGCGTTAGCTTCGGACTGACCTGGGCACGGCATAGCTATATCAAGCATAAGGAGAACGACGACCCCGTCTACATGGGTGACGACAAGGAACATCTGGTGCTCTTTGCCAAGCGCTACCTCGAAGATCATCCTAACATCGAGTATTTCATCTTCGGACACCGGCATATCGAACTCGACATCAAGCTGGCGCGCTTTACGCGAATGATGATCTTAGGCGACTGGATTAGCCAGTTCACCTATGCCGTCTACGATGGTGAGCACATGTTCCTGGAAGAGTATGTCGAAGGCGAGAGTCAGCCTTGATGCTGATATACCTTCGTCGTTACGAAATAGAAAACGACTCCTGTCGCCAGGCCCGCCAGGACATCTATGACATAGTGGGCATAGATGTACACCGTAGCAAAGCACATGAGAATATAGAAGGGCAGTATAAAGCCTGTCAGCCGACGGCTGCGGGTGTGCAGGGCCAGCAGCACAACTATCGTTGTTATTCCTACGTGGCTGCTTGGGAAGGCGGCCGTAGGTCGCTCACCGGCATCATGGGCCAGGTTGAGCACCTGATGGAATATGCCATCGCTCCACCCGGGGGTTGCCATGCGTTCATAGTGGGTCAGGAACCAATTACCCAGATCGGGAAACACACCTGCGGCAATCTTGTCTGTGCCTGCTGCCAGATAGTAGAACTGTGGACCGGTGACGGGCAGCAGGATGTAAATCACATAATAAGCAAAGAATGAGGCCAGGATTACAAATGCGGCTTTCTCAAACTCCTCATAGCGTTTGACAAAGTAATACAGCAGCAAGACAGCCATCAGCGGGAAGTAGCTCACATAGCCCATGCACATCAGTTCCGAGAACCACCCCCAGCTCACTTTCTGCGAGAACAACAGGGCAGGCTGGCATCCGAACAAAGTCTGTTCCCAGCTGGCAAACACATGGTCCAGGTTGGGCAGCGTGCGGTTCAGCTCATAGGTGTCTGGGTACCACCACGACAGAAACAGCATCTGTACGGCGATTCTTGCAAACAAGGTCAGCCGACAGGGTAGCAGACGGTAGACGCCCCATACGGCCAGTGTGACCAGTATGAACTGGATGCGCCCCTTGATCATCTCCTCTGCGTTTTGAAGCATATCCCATTGTATGACCATCATCACAACCGTCATCAGCAGATAGCCCATCGCTATCCACTCTACTGTCAATAGCCCTTTCACGGGCTTTCTCTCTATCTTAAACAGGTTGTTCACAGCCATCCGTTTTCCTTATACCATTGTATGCTCCGCCGCACGCCTTCCTTCAGCTTTACTTGTGGATGGTAGCCCAGCTCTCTCTTTGCCGGGTCTATGTCGCACCGCCAGTTGCGCTGGCGCATGATGTTATACTTATCGTTGTTCAGGGCGGTCACCTTACCCGTCAGGTGCCCGGCCCACTCTCCGCAGAAGGTGATGATACGCAGGAGCCACAGAGGGGCGGTGATGCGTATCCACCACGGATTGCCCAGCTCCTGGCGAATCAGGTCGCTGAACGTGCTGCTTTGGTAAACCTCACCGTCTGACAGGAAATACTTGCGGCCTCTCTGCCCTTTCTCCATTGCCAGGAATACGGCCTGCACCACATCGGTCACATAGACAAAGGTGATGTCCTGTTGTTTGTAGCCTACTGCAAAATCGGTATGGGCCTTGATGCTCTTTGCCATCATGAAGTAGTCGCGCTCCCTGGGGCCGTACACACCAGTAGGACGCAGGATGACATAGGGTAGGGTGCACTCCTTGGTGGCCAGCCATTCTTCTGCCGCCAGCTTGCTCTTGCCGTAGGCGGTATTGGGACGGGGATGGTCGCTCTCCCTGATTTCTGTGTAGGGCTGTTGCTCGCGGATGGCTCCCATGATGCTCAGCGAACTGATATATACAAAGCACTTCAAGGGCATCTCAAGGGCCTGCAAGGCGTTCACCAGGTGTTGGGTGCCTTCTGTGTTGATGCGGTAGAAGTCTTTGGTGTCAAGACACTTGGTCACTCCTGCGGCATGCACTACATAGTCGAACCGACAACCTTTCATCTGCTCTTTCAACCGTTCTTCTGAACTCAGGTCGAGCTCTATCAGGTGAATACGTGGATCGGTAAGGAATTGCTTGCTGCTGCTTTTCCGGACGGCAGCCCATACCTCAAGGCCTCTGTCTAATGCCTCTTCCACGATGAAGGAACCGATGAATCCGCTGGCTCCAGTAATAAGAATGTTTGATTTCATGTTGCAAAAGTACGAATAAGTAATCGAATAGAAAAGAAATTATTGGCAAATTTGTTGGTTATTGCTAAATTTTTAGTACTTTTGCAACATGAATGACACAAAGAGTGGTATTGAGATAAAACAGATGAAGGGATTGCGCGGACTCCGGGAGTTTGTGCAGTTCCACTACGATATGTATCGTGGCTGTCCTAAGGCAGTGCCTTTTCTTTATTCTGAAGAGATGAACACGCTACGCAGCGATCGTAATGCTGCTTTCGAGTGCTGTGAGTCTGCCTATTTCATGGCCTATAGCAATGGAAAGGCCGTAGGGCGTGTGGCTGCCATCATCAATCATCGGGCTAACGAGCGTTGGCAGCGCAAGCAGGTGCGTTTCGGATGGCTCGACTTCATCGACGACCCACAGGTCTCCAAGGCGCTGCTCGATGCCGTGGAGCGATGGGGTTCCGATCGGGGTATGACGGAGATGGCGGGGCCTCTGGGATTTACCGACATGGACCGGGAGGGCCTGATGATAGAGGGCTTCGACGAGGATGCCACCATGTATGTTAACTACAACTACCCCTACTATCAGCGGCACATCGAACAGATGGACGGCTTCGAAAAGGACAACGACTATATGGAATATAAGGTGAAGGTGCCCGAAGTAGTACCCGACAAGTTCCATAAGCTTGCCCAAATGGTCAGACGCCGCTATAACCTGCAGGTTAAGAAGTTCACCCGCAAGGAGTTGCTCGACGGCGGAAAGGGACGTGAGATCTTCGATATTATCAATATCACCTACAAAGACCTCTATGGCTACTCCGAGTTGTCCGACCGGCAGATTGCACAGTTGGTGGATGGATATATCAAGATTGCCGACCTGAACCTGGTGACTGCTATTGAGGATTGTAACACGCCCGACCATAAGCTGGTGGGCTTCGGCATCACTTTCCCGTCGTTCACCTCGGCACTCCGCAAGACACGCGACGGTCACCTGCTGCCCTTCGGTTGGTGGCACCTGCTCCGCACCCTCAAGTGGCACAAGACCAAGGTGGTCGACTTGCTGCTCATCGGGGTCTTGCCTGAATATCGGGCAAAAGGAGCCAATGCGCTGATCTTCGACGACCTCATACAGTGGTTCCAGCGCTATGGGTTCGAATATGCCGAGGCCATGCCCCAGATGGAAAGCAACGAGGGAGTGCGCTCGCAGTGGCAGTATCTCGAGGCGCGCATCCATCGCAAGCATCGCTGCTACCGCAAAAATATAAAGAGGTGAGAACTGTTTCTCACCTCTCTTTTTGGTCTTCTGCTATCAGCTGTAGCAGCTTGTCCACCGCTTCTTCCTCGGGAATGTTCTTCTCTACACATACCTTCTGCTTGTAGAGCGAGATCTTTCCCCTGCCGGCACCCACATACCCGTAGTCGGCATCGGCCATCTCGCCAGGCCCGTTCACGATACATCCCATGATGCCAATCTTCAGGCCTACCAGATGCTGGGTGGCTGCCTTGATGCGCGCTATGGTGTCCTGCAGGTTATACAGCGTACGCCCGCAACCGGGACATGAGATGTACTCCGTCTTGGTAAACTTGATTCTTGCAGCCTGCAGGATTCCGTCTGCCAAAGCTGTCAGAGGCGTGTCTTCGCCTTTTTTCTTGATAATGAGTTTCGTAGCTTTGCGGTCTATCAACAAGGCTCCGACAGCCATCGCAGCCTTCAGCTGCAGGGTCTCCCAGTCGGGGGCATCGAGTGTCAGCGTGATGGTGTCTGCTTCGATGCCGGCCTCGGCATCCTGGCGCAGCTGGGTACACTCGTCTATCATGTCCACCAACTTGCGGGCTACGGGAATCTCGCATTCCGGCTCTTCACTCAGACTCACGCGGATGGTGTCTCCGATGCCTTCTGTCAGTAGGGCGCCAATGCCCACGGCACTCTTGATGCGGCCGTCTTCGCCTTCGCCAGCCTCCGTCACACCCAGATGCAGTGGGTAGTGCATGTCTTCCTGGTCCATGGCCTTCACCAGCAGGCGCACCGACTGCACCATCACCACCGTATTCGAGGCTTTGATGCTGATCACTACATCGTTGAACGACTCTCGCTTGAAGATGCGCAGAAATTCCATACAGCTCTCCACGATACCGGCTGGGGTGTCGCCATAGCGCGACATGATGCGGTCTGACAGCGAACCGTGGTTCACGCCAATGCGGACTGCCGTCTTGTGCTCCTTACAGATATTAATAAAAGGTATAAGCTTGCGCTCTATCTTCTGCAGCTCCTCGGCATACTCCGCGTCGGTATACTCCAGGTGCTTGAACGTACGGCCGGGGTCTACGTAGTTGCCGGGGTTGATGCGTACCTTCTCACAGTACTGGGCGGCAATGTCGGCTGTATGGGCGGTGAAGTGTACGTCGGCCACCAGCGGCTGGCTGTAGCCGTCGGCCTTCAGACGGGCTGAGATGTTCTTCATGTTCTCTGCCTCTCGCGTACCCTGGGTGGTGAAGCGCACCAGTTCGCCTCCGGCATCGATGATGCGCTTGGCCTGAGCCACGCTTCCTTCCGTGTCGTTGGTGTCGGTGGTGGCCATCGACTGGATACGGATGGGGTTCCGACCGCCTATCTCAATGTTGCCCACATGGGCAACACTGCTAATTCGTCTTATACTCATATTTCACCTCTGCCAGGTCTCTGTTGGCTTTCTTCATCTTTACCTTCAACCCTTCCTTATAGGTGGTCAGCCGATGGGCGATGTCTTCGTCCGTCAGGGCCAGTATCTCCACAGCAAGGATGGCGGCATTCATCGCTCCGTTCACACCCACTGTGGCTACGGGAATGCCCGGGGGCATCTGCACGATGCTCAGCAGGGCATCCAGACCGTCCAGCATCCCTTTGATGGGTACGCCAATCACAGGCAGTGTCGTATTGGCGGCAATCACACCGGGTAGGGCGGCCGACATACCGGCACCGGCTATAATCGCTTTCAGACCGCGGTCCTTGGCTCCGCGGGCAAAGGCTTCTACTTCTTCAGGGGTGCGATGGGCCGACAGGGCATTCACCTCAAAAGGCACCTTCATGTCGTTCAGCAACTGACAGGCTTTTTCCATGACGGGCAGGTCACTCGTACTGCCCATGATAATACTTACAATAGGTTTCATATCTTTCTTGTTTTGTCTTAGTGTCAATATCTCATTGGTTCATTTTCAGAAAAGGAGTATCGCTATGGCAGCGCAGAGGAATCCTACCCAGAACCCAGCCACCACCTGGGCCAGCGTGTGCTGCCGCAGTATCATCCGGCAGCTGCCTAACACCCCTGCCACCAGGAATACCAGGCTAATCCACCATACGGGGTTGAAGTTCAGGTAGTAGGCATAGGCAAACAAGGCTCCGCCTACACCACCGATGGCTGCCGTGTGGGTCGAGATCTTCCACCATACGTTGATCAAGGCGCAGACAATCTGTACCAGCAGGGCTGCCACCACGATGCTGCTCAGGAAGTGGGGCATGTGCAGGCGCTCCATCACGTAGATGCATGTGAAATAGCAGAGGATAGAGATGATGTAGGCCACCATGCGTCGCTCGCGGTGTCCCAGCTCTATCAGCGTCCATCCTTGGTAGCGGCGGTACAGGTGTATCAGCAGGGTGGGCAGCAGGATGGTAAACAGGTACACCAGTATCAGCACCTGCAGCTTGTACAGCCACGGGAACATGTTCAGATAGCTGAACGTGAACAGCACCATCAGACCCACTATCGGCAGGTAGAACGGAGTGAACACCATGCTCAGCACCCTCGCCATCAGTATATATTGCTTCTGCCTCTTCATCTCTCAACTCTCATCTCTCAACTCTCATCTCTCATCTCTCAGCTCCTCCTCAGTCTCGCCACCGGAATCCCCAGCTGCTCCCTGTACTTCGTCACCGTGCGCCGCGCTATGGGGTAGCCCTTCTCGCTCAGCTGGTGCATCAGGGCATCGTCGCTCAGCGGCTTGCGCTTGTCTTCACTGGCTATCAGCTCGCGCAGGGCTACTTTGATCTCACGGGTGGAGAGCTCTTCACCCTCAGAGGTCACATAGCCGTCGCTGAAGAAATACTTCAGCGGAAACGTACCCCAGCGGGTCTGGGCATACTTCGAGTTCGATACGCGCGAGATGGTACTCAGGTCCAGTCCCGTACGCTCGGCAATGTCCTTTAGGATCATCGGCCGCAGCGAGGCTTCGTCACCGTCCTCGAAGAAGCGGTGCTGCCAGGCTATGATGGCGCGCATGGTCAGTGTCAGGGTCCGACGCCGCACCTTGATGGCTTCGATGAAGCGCTGGGCTGCATCCACCTTGTCACGGGTGTACACCAAGGCTTCTTTCATCTGGCTGCTCATGTGCTCATGGCCGGTCTGCAGGTCTTTCAGAATGTCGGTAAACGACTGCGACACCTGTAGCTCGGGCATCTCGCCATTGTTCAGCGACATGGTCACCGTACCGTCGTCATGCGTGTCAATGATAAAGTCGGGGGTAATCTGCTCCATTGACCGTCCTACCGCTTCGTTAATCGAGGTGCCGGGCTTCGGGTTCAGCTTGCGCAACTCGTTAATCATGGTCTCGGCCTGAAGGTCGGTCAGATTTAGCTCGCGCTGTAGTCGGTCCCAGTGCTTCTTGGTGAACAGCTCGAAATAGTTGGTCAGCGTCTGCTCCATCAGCTCTGTCAACTTCGACGGCTCCTTGCGTCTCACCTGTAGCAGCAGGCATTCCTGCAGCGAACGTGCTCCGATGCCGGCAGGGTCGAACTCCTGCAACTTCATCAACACCTGTTCTATCTCCTGGTGGCTCGCATCCACATTGTGGTAGATGGCCAGCTCGTCGCTGATGCTGTCAAGATCCTTGCGCAGCAGACCGTCGTCATCCAGACTGCCTATCAGGTATTCCATGATGTAGCGTTCCTGCTGGGTCAGCTCTGCCATGTTCATCTGTTCCTTGAGCTGGTCGATAAACGAGTCGGTCTGGCCGTAGACGATTTCTTCGCGAACCTCGCCGTGCTCCGAACCGTTATAGTACACGGGCAACTCCTCGTCGTCACGTCCTATCTGCTCCAGGGCGTCGTCCATGGCCTGCTGGCGCTCCTCGGTCTCATAGTCGCTGCTCTCGTCCTTGCTGTCGCGCAGGTCGCTGGCGTCAGGACCTTCACCGTAGTCGCTATAGTCGTCGGACTTCTGTTCCAGGGCTGGGTTGTCGTTCATCTCGGTGTTGACACGTTCCATCAGCTGAGTAATGGGCATCTCAGTCATTTGCGCCACCAACAGTTGTTGTTGCGTAATACTCTGGCTCAGCTTCTGTTGCTGAGCCAGCTTCTGCTCTTGTATCTGACCTTGTGCCATTTCAACGGGCAAAGGTACGAAAAAGCAAGCAAAAAGCAAAGGAAATCTACATTTTCTTTTGATTTTTCATGTTTCGGGGGTGGTGCTCTAAGATTTCCTGCCGCAGGGTCGACATGTCGATATGGGTGTAGATTTCTGTGGTGCCAATCGACTCGTGACCCAGCATGGCCTGGATGGCTCGCAGGTCGGCACCGCCTTCCAGCAGGGCGGTGGCAAAGCTGTGGCGCAGTGTGTGGGGGGAGATGGTCTTCGTGATACCGGCCACCAGGGCTTGCTGCTTGATCATAATCAGGATCATGGTTCGCGTCAGGTGGGCTCCGCGGCGGTTCAGGAACACGTAGTCTTCCTCGCCGGCCTTGATGGTCATCAGGTTACGGTCGAAAAACCATTTCTCCAGCTCCCGGATGGCCTTGGGCGAGATGGGAACCAGCCGCTCTTTCGAGCCTTTGCCAAACACACGGATATACTGCTCTGCCAGATAGAGGTCCGTAAGCCGTAGGTTCACCAGTTCACTGACGCGCAGGCCACATGAGAACAGCACCTCGATGATGGCGCGGTTGCGCTGACCTTCCCACTTCGACAGGTCAATGCTGTTTTCCAGCGCGTCAACCTCCTCGGCCGACAACACCTCGGGAAGGTGCTCACCCAGCACGGGCGACTCCAACAGCTCGGAGGGGTCGTCGTCGCGGTAGCCGTCCAACTGCAGAAAACGGAAGAACGAACGCACACCGCTCAGGATGCGGCATTGCGAACGGGGATGGATGCCGATGTCGTGCAGACTGGCGGCAAAGTGCTGAAGGT
>CAMNPM010000013.1 GCA_946548065.1 uncultured Prevotella sp.
GGATGATGGAAGAGGGAAGATGGATGATGGAAGAGGGAAGATGGATGATGGAAGAGGGAAGATGGATGATGGAAGATGGAAGATGGAAGATGTGCCGTTCTCACCTTCGTTGGTGATTATTGACGAGGCGCATCATGCGTTGGCGAAGACGTACAGGATGCTGTGGGAGAGGTGGCCAAAGGCGAAGTTCTTGGGGCTGACGGCAACACCGTGCAGACTGAACAACGAGGGATTTCTGGACTTGTTTCAGACGATGGTGCAGTCGCACAGCATCCAGGAGTTTATCCAGATGGGATGGCTTTCGGACTTTGACTATGTGACGGCAGAGCCGGACAATCCGATACTGAAGCAGGTGGGTAGTTTGAAGAAGCGTGGTGTGGACGGGGACTACCAGACGAAGGAGATGGCGATGGTGATGGACTGCGAGGAGTCGATAGAGAATCTGTATCAGGCATATCGTAAGTTTGTGAACGGAAAGAAGGGCATCGTGTATGCCATTGACCGTGAGCATGCGCGGCATATCACGGAATACTATCAGGGACATGGCGTGAGGTGCGCGATGATAGATGCGAAGACTCCGAAGGAGGAGAGGGACAGGATCGTGGAAGAATATAAGATGGCTGATGGAAGATGTAAGATGGCTGATGGAAGATGTAAGATGGCTGAGGGAAGATGTAAGATGGCTGAGGGAAGATGTCAGCCATCTATCGACGTACTGGTGAACGTGGATATTTTCGGTGAGGGATTCGATGTGCCAGAGGTGGAGTTTATACAGTTGGCACGTCCTACGCTGTCGCTCTCGAAGTACCTACAGCAGGTGGGACGAGGAATGCGTATTGCAGAGGGCAAGGACAAGGTGGTGATTCTCGACCATGTGGGGATGTACCAGAGTTTCGGACTGCCCACGGAGGACTGGAACTGGCCGCTGATGTTCACAGGACAGATGGCCGGCAAGGCAGGAATGGGACGTGAGTGTCTGCTTTATGTAAGAGGTGACGGCTACGAGAAGGAACTGATTAATACCCACATGGTGAATATCAAGCGGAAGGATGAGGCGCACCGGGGACTGGAAATCTTTATAAAAGGAGGGCTCTATGGCATTGCCAAGGATGGCAGGATAGTCAGCCAGCCCCTGTTTGAACGCGTCAGAAGGGCTGACGACGGATTCTTTGCCTATTGTACCTATCCGTATCTGGTGTATAAGAATCGCTCTACCATCATCGACAAGGACGGGCGTGACCTGGGACTGAAGATGTATGGCCACCTGGAGTGGATGGAAGAATCACTGCTGAAAGGGCATGACATTGACGGCAAGGAGATATACTGGGACAGGAAGTATAACCACTACTATCACGAGCGGCCGGAGTTTGTAAGTATAGGAGATGTGGAGATGACCAAGCTGAGGGTGGGCTATGTGCTACGCAAGTATCCTACCCTGGTTAAGCCAACAAGCAAAAGGAAGATATTCTATAACAGCAATATCATCTGGATGGATGACTGGTTGATTTCCAAGAATGGCCCTGAGGTTGTCGGTGACTATAGTACGCAGCGAATATTGTCGTATGGCTTTAATTCGTTCTACGTGAAGACAGCGGCGACCGGCTTGCCTGGCGTGACCAATATTGACATGATGGGCAATCTTATCAACCACCGATGGACAGTGCCGGAAGAGGATGACCATCGATTCCCTCAATGGCGGCAGACTCCATTGATAAACGCAGATACGGGGAAAGTGGGATTTCCTGACAAGGGCTGACTCCTACTCTGCTGCTGCCTTGGCAAACTCGCCTGCTGCATGATAGCGGGGAGCATCGCCCGACCGGGTGCGAACATAGCGTGACCGGTAGAACGCCCAGTCGAAGCTGCTGGTATAGAGCAATTCGAAGCTGATGTCCCTCGACGTGCCGTCGTCCATATAGCCCCAGAAGCGATTGGCATCCAGCCTGTAATCATAGATAGCCACCTCGTTCCAGCTGTCGGCATAGTTGATGTATATCACTCCCCTCTCTACGTCCCATTCAAACTCGCAATAATAATAGTCCTCGTAAGGGCTGTTCATGTTGTAGTCTACCTCATAGCCCACACCGCCATAGCTGTCGATGCGCTCGAAATACATCGTGGTGCGGTAGCTGTTGCCGCGCTTGCTGAAACGGTCATAGAAGTAAGTATCAATATATCCAGTCCAGCTTCCCTCCAGCACACCAGCTTCGCGGCGGTCTTGGCGGTCGGAATCGTTCGACCAGTTGCAGCCTGTCAGCATCATGACCGATACAGCCATCATCAGTAAGGTAAAAATCTTCTTCATCGTCGTATTGTCTTTTAATTGTTCAACATTCATTTTTCTTATTTCACAGTGCAAAGGTAAGCATAACATGACAGCCAGACAAGTGGAAAAACCTATTTTTATATAGGGAAATTCCTACTTTTGTAGAAAAAAATTCCTATTTGGAAAAATTTTTCTAAAAAAGCGATTGCCTTTTCAGTTTTTTTTCTTAACTTTACCCCGTCAAAACATATATGTGCTTAGAAAGAAAACGATTTCTTTTCCATTATTAATACTATCATTAGAACAGACAAGGAGCGGCCCGGTTGTGAAACCACGCCGCTCATCGTTTTTATTTACTCGCACTCATCGTCTGCTTCCGCTTTTTTCTTTCCGAACTCCGGGTCGACTTTGATGAAAGCCGTCACCGCAAATGTGATGGAACACAGCAACATGACAATAATGAAGAACGAACGGTAGCCCAGTGCATCCTTCATCCATCCTGACACCATGCCCGGCAACATGAGTCCCAGATACGAGATGGCCGTGCAGAAGGCATAATGCGAAGTCTGGAACGACCCCTTGGAGAAGTAGAGCATATAGAGCGTCAGGGCGGTGAAGCCAATGCCATAGCCCAGCTGCTCGATGAACAGGCAGGAGCTGATGACAAACAGGTTGCTGGGCAGTGCATAGCTCATGTAGACATAGACGATGTCGGGCAGCGTGATGGCACACACCATGGGCCACAACCAGCGCTTGAATCCGTCGCGGCCAGCCATCATGCCACCCAGGATACCGCCAAGAGTCAGTCCGATGACGCCTACCGTTCCGCTGGCCAGTCCAAATTCCTGAGGCGACAGTCCCAGTCCGCCAGCCGAATTAGGACGCATCAGGAACGTAACGCTCATCTTGGTCAGCAATGCCTCAGGGAAGCGATAGAGCAGCAGGAACAGCAAGGCAAACAGCATCTCGCGCGGAGGCAGCTTCTGGAAGAAGGTGCGGAAAGCCGTTGCCACCCCATTCATCACCTCACGGGCATTCGTATTGTGAGGCACGTCGGCCTGTGCACGGGGCATGATGTAGCTATGGTACAGCCAGATGCCAATGAAGAGCGCAGCCAGCCCGTAGAACACCAGGCACCAGGTGTAAGCCATCTGATAGCGGAACATCACCTGCAGCACGCCCGCCACGGGGATGAGCACACCATTGCCAAAGATGACCGCCAGGCGATAGAACGTGTTGCGAATGCCCACAAACCACACCTGCTGATGGTCGTCGAGCTCGAGCATGTAGTATCCGTCGGCAGCAATGTCGTGCGTAGCACTGGAGAAAGCCATCAGGAAGAAGAAGGCCATGGTGCCTTGAAACCAGAAGGGGGTGTTGAGCGTAAACGCCACACCCGCCAGCGACGAGCCCAACAACAGTTGCATGGACAGCACCCACCAGCGCTTGGTGCGATACAGGTCGACAAAGGGGCTCCACAGGGGTTTTATCACCCAGGGCAAGCCCAGCCACCCCGTATAGAGAGCAATATCTGTATCGCTCATGCCCAACTGCATATACATCACTACGGCCACAGTCATCACTACCACGTTGGGAAGTCCCTCAGCGATATAAAGGGTCGGAATCCACGACCAGGGATTTTTGTGTTTCATCTTTTAAGTCCTATTATTTAGTATATTCGATTGACTTGATTAATATAAGCGTTTGATTTCTGCTCCTTGATAATAGTGCAACAAGATCTGCTCGTAGCTGTAGCCCTGCTGCCCCATCACTGCTGCTCCAATCTGGCATAAGCCCACACCGTGTCCCCAGCCTTTGCCGTGCAGCCGGAATCCCGCGGACGTCTGTTCCACATCAAAGGCCGAGCTGTAAAGGTGGGTCGCGCTTAACACGCGGCGTATCTCCAACTCCTTGCCAATAATGAGGGACTTCTTGGTGCCTACAATCTTCAGTTTCCATATACGGCCGCTTTTGCCACGCTCCAGGGGAATAAGGTCGGTGACGGTACCGAAATCATCCTTCAGCTTCTCTGCCACGAGCTTGGAAAGCTCCTCGCGGGTGTACTCCACCGTCCAGCGGTAGAAGTCGTTGGTCTCCAGGTCATAGTCGTTCAGCACCTGCGACAGGACAGCACGGTCGTCGGTATGGCAGAAAGGGTCTTCTACACTTACCAGATAGGGTTTTGGGGTATCCTCCCAGCAGTACTGGAACTCCTCGGTGTGTCCGCCGCAGCACTTTGAGAAACGTGCATCACAGATTTCGTCGCCGTAGCAGAGTATCTGTCCACGAGTAGCCTGCAAGGCCTGCTCCACATTCTTGCTGGTCTGTTTGGTAATGCCCTGATAGCGCTGACAATGGTCGTCGGCACAGACATCGAAGATGGTATGGTCTTCACGGTCATACCAGCGTATGATCTCATCGTCCTTCTTGATAAACGAGAAGAAGCTGTCCTTGTGCTCCTGGTTTTCCTCGCGACGCTTCATCTGTGCCAGCAGCCACGAACGCGAGATGACAGCATGAGCCTTCAACAGTTCCAGCCCTGCGGTGGCCTTCATCTCGCTACTGATGACCGATGCCAGGTACTGCTCTACCGGCAGTTCGTTGATGGCGGTTATCTTATCGGCCTCCACCACCAGTCGCAGCGTGCCCAGGAAAATCTGCGTCTCCTTACGCTCCCAATGGAAATTCACACCAATGGTAACGTCAGACAGCGAGAAAGAGGCATTCTGCTGCTGGGGCGTGAAGGTCAGCTCGCGATACTGGCTGCCATTCCACAGGATGCCACCCTCAGAGAACTCCACCGTCTGCTCACCCTCTATGGTTTCGCCTTTGGCGACATAGGCACCATTCAGTGCGAAATGTATCTTCTGTGCACTGACAATGCCCACCTTGACATCCGGCTGGCCGCTGTTTGACTTGAGGAACGGAAGCCGCGAGATGAGCGAGGAGGCAAAGAAGGAGGTCTTCGGTTTCTGTCTGAGCCTCTCTATCACCTGCTCCACCTGGTCTTCAGAGAGCGACACCTCGCGCAGTATGTCAAGTGCCTGCTCAGAGGTCAGGCTGCGGAAGTCAGCTTCACGAGGGGTAATCAGCAAGCCACCCATATCAACGGCCCCAGGACTGATCATGCACTCCGCGTAGCAGTCGGGACGATGCTTCCTACGCGGCAGCACCACACTCAGCAGGTTGTCGCCCGCGCGCCAGGCTATGACGTTCATCATTGGCTCGGTATGGTCGTCGGAGGGAGGCATACTGTCATAAAGCCGTTTGAAAAGCCGTTCGCCAGACTCTGCACCCCGGCTCCTGACGAGGAAGGCAGCAGCAGGATAGCCGGCTACGTGCCAGATACCCTCGTCGTCGCCCTGCCTGACCACCTCTACCAAGTTGCGGCTGAGCCGCTGCCACGAAGTCTGCAAAGGCAGCACACCGCTGCTTACGGCCTGGAGGTGGGCATGGTCGGGAGCTGAGGCCCCACATTGGGGGCCATTATATAATAAGGTAAGGCCAGTGTTGCGCTCTATCAACTTCATAATTTCGCCATACATAGGTAATATACGCTGAGGTTGATGGCGCAATGTTGGCAACGTGAAGTGAACGGGCAAGATGGGGAACGGGTTGACCAGCAGCTCATAGGCACTGTCTACCACGCGGTGCATCTGTTGTTCTGGACGGTTCTGTGCGCACAGGAAGCAGGGACGCTCGGCAATGGACTTGGCGTCAATCTTGGCACCGGTAGAACGGATTCGCGCAGGATTCCACTGGGCCATCAGAGAGAACTCGTCGGCCACCAGCTCGCGCGTCTCAACCTGAGCCAGCTCGCGATAGCGATTTCGAACCTCGTCCCAAGTCTGCAACTGGCGCGTGAAGAAGCGCATCAGCGACGACGGGCCCAGGCTGTCGGCATTGCCTTGTGCCATTTGCTGGCGGGCTTTCAGCTCTATTGTGCGCAGACGGTCCTTGTAGAGATTGTTGGCATTGATCTTCTCGACACTAAGGGCTGCGTCAGAGTTGCCGCCCCAACGGCGACACAAATACAGTTCCGTAAAGATGCGCCCTATGCGATAGCAGCGGGAGAACCGAAGTCCCAGGGCATAGTCCTCGCCGTATGAGGTATTGGGAAATCCGAAGCTGCGCAACAGAGGGGTGAAGAATGCACGGGGAGCCCCCAGGCCATTGATGCGCAGGGCATTGTTGGGACCATTCTCGTCAGTCCACTCCTTGTGGTCAATCAGTCCGGGAGGCAGGGTGTTCAACTCGAAGTCGCACATACGATAGGAGCCTATCACCATAGCAGCCTTCTGCTTATAAAAGGCCTCGACAACGGTCTGCAGTGTCTTGGGCGAGGAGTAAAGGTCATCGCTGTCTAACTGTACGGCAAAACGTCCACAGTCGGGACTATATACTGCCTCGTTCCAACATCCGCCAATACCAAGATCCAGACGCTCCGGAACGATGACCTTCAGCTTCTTGCCATGCTGAGACTGAAGGGTGGACAGTATTTCACCTGTTCCGTCGGTAGAGTGATTGTCAACCACAATCACATTGTATTTAAAGCTCGTCTTCTGCGCCAAGGCACTCTCTACGGCATCCTTGATGGTCTTCGCACGGTTGAAGACAGGAATGACGACAGAGGCTTCCACCTCAAACTCCTGCTCCTGGAAGTCTATGTCCTGATACTGAGTCACATCCACCAGCGCATTCACTTCTTTCAAATGGGCTGTACAGGCCTGCTCCATCTCTATCTGCACTGCACGGTTAGCGGGGTTCACATAGTCGAACTGCTTCTCGCCAGATGTACGGAGGTCGAGCTCTTCTTCCGTATACAAATACTCGTTCAGATGGAACAGCTCCCCCTGACGACTCAGAAACAGCCGGAACTCGTAGAACCCAGCAAACTGATAGTCGTGTTCGCGGTCACTCATGGCGAACTGATGCAAGAGCGACGTTCTGACAAGCACCACAGAGCCCAAGTCGAAATCATCGCGCAAGGCACCCTCTTGATAGTCAATCACGGGATGGGGCTTGCGCACACCCTGCTCCATCGTGTAGCGGTCGGAATATACCATAGCGGCCCCGGTGTCTTCAGCTACCATTAACAGGCGCTGCAATGCACCATCAACAAAAGCTACGGGCTGAGGCTTCAGCAACAACAGCACATATTCAGAAGCTGCCCGCTTTGCCACAGACAGCAGTACGCTACTACGCTGCAGCGGCTCACCCACCAGGGGACACACACTACTTACTGTCGTACTACACTCCAGCTGACGGACTGTTCCGGCAATCTCGCTGGCGTCGTGACAGCTCAGAAAGCAATCTATTTTCTGTATCATTATTTTGTCTCTTTTTGTAATAATTGGCGCAAAGTTACGTATTTTTTTGCACTTTAACGTATTTTTCGATATAAATTTGGGATTTCATTCACTTATTCGTACCTTTGCAGCGTGAATACAAAGAAACGCCTCATAGGAATGACTCCTTCTGAGCTGAAAGCTGCGGTCGGAGCCTTAGGCATGCCTACCTTCACCGGTAAGCAGCTGGCTCAGTGGCTCTATAACAAACACGTAGGCAGCATCAGCGAAATGACCAACATCTCAAAGCAGAACCGCGAACGACTGGAACAGGAATACGAGGTTGGGCTATACCCCCCCATTGACAGCCAGCGTTCGAAAGACGGAACAGTGAAATACCTCTTTCCCGTCACCGCAGCAAGTCAATGTTCTGCCAACACAAGCCGCCCCACCCTATTCGTGGAAACCGTCTTCATCCCCGACCACGACCGGGCAACCCTCTGCGTGTCATGCCAGGTAGGCTGCAAGATGAACTGTCTCTTTTGCCAGACCGGCAAGCAAGGCTGGCAAGGCAACCTCACCACTGCGGACATCCTGAACCAGATACTGGCACTGCCAGAGCGTGAACAGCTGACCAACATTGTGTTTATGGGACAAGGCGAGCCCATGGACAACCTCGATGCCGTCTTGCACGCCACAGAAGTGCTGACCGCTGACTGGGGATTTGCGTGGAGTCCCAAGCGCATCACGGTAAGCAGCGTAGGAGTGAGAGGCAAGCTGAAGCGATTCCTCGACGAAAGCGAATGCCACGTGGCCATCTCTATGCATTCGCCCCTGCATGAGCAGCGACTGCGACTGATGCCTGCCGAGAAAGCCATGACTATCGAGGAGACCGTCAGCCTGCTACGACAGTATGACTTTACCCACCAGCGCCGCTGTTCTTTCGAATACATCTGTTTTGGAGGGCTGAACGACACCCCTCTCTACGGACGGGAGATAGTACGACTGCTCAACGGACTGGAATGCAGGGTCAACCTCATCCGGTTTCATCAGATTCCCGATGTCGACCTGCCTGCATCAGACGAGAAACGAATGGAATCGCTGCGCGACTACCTGACCGCTCACGGAGTCTTCACCACCATCCGCGCCAGCCGTGGACAGGACATCTTTGCTGCCTGCGGACTACTCTCAACGGCCAGGCAAAACGAGAACAAATCCGAAACATCGAAATAACGAAAAATAAATAACACAAAATGGAAGAAAGAAAAATTCGCGTGGCTATCACGCAAGGAGATACCAACGGTGTTGGTTACGAAGTCATCCTCAAGGCATTTGCCGACCCTGCGATGTTCGAACTCTGCACCCCCATCGTCTATGGCTCGCCCAAGATTGCAGCCTATCATCGGAAGGCACTCAACTTAGAGACTAATTTCAGTATTATCAATACGGCAGAAGAAGCCCGTGACGGACGGCTGAACCTTCTCACTTGTTTCGAAGACGAGGTGAAGGTTGAGATGGGGACGCCCTCCAATGAGGCAGGACAAGCAGCCCTCAAGGCCCTGGACCGCGCGATGACTGATTTCCGTAGCGGACTGTACGACGTGCTTGTGACTGCGCCCATCAACAAGGCAACCATCCAAAGCCCTGAATTCAAGTTCCCCGGACATACGGAATATATAGAAACCAGCGTGGGAGAAGGTCAGAAGGCCTTGATGATATTGATGAACGAAAACCTGCGCGTAGCACTGGTCACAACCCATTTACCAATCAAAAAGGTGTCTGAGTCCATCACCAAGGAGGCCATCATCGAGAAGGCCACCATCTTCTACAAGAGTCTGAAGCGCGACTTCCGGGTGTCAAACCCACGAATAGCCATCCTGGCCCTCAACCCCCATGCTGGCGACGAAGGTGTTTTAGGCACGGAAGAGATTGAAATACTCCGACCTGCCATCAGTGAGCTGGCCGACAAAGGTATACAAGCCTTTGGCCCCTATCCTGCCGACGGATTCTTCGGAGCTGCCACCTACGAACACTTCGACGGTGTACTGGCGATGTACCACGATCAGGGGCTGGCGCCTTTCAAGACCATTGCCCTTAATACAGGTGTCAACTACACTGCAGGACTGCCCATCATCCGCACTTCGCCTGACCACGGCACAGCTTTCGACATAGCAGGACAAGGAATAGCTGACGAGAACTCCATGAGGCAGGCCATCTATACTGCTATCGACATTTATCGCAACCGTAAGGAATACGATGAGCCACTGCAGAATCCGCTGCCAAAACTCTTCCACGAAAAGCGAGAGGACGGTGAGAAGGTACGCTTTGCAGTGTTCAAACCCAACAAGAAAACGGCACCGGAAAATTAATTTTCTGCCAAAGTATGCCATAATGTCAGATTTTCTTTGTACCTTTGCCGACTAAATGAAGAGTTCTGAACTACAAAGTATCAAGCAGCGCTATAGCATCGTAGGCAATTGCGAGGCTTTGAATCATGCGCTGGATGTCGCCCTGCAGGTGGCACCCACAGACTTGTCGGTACTCATAGTAGGCGAAAGCGGGGTAGGCAAGGAAATCATTCCACGCGTCATCCACGAAAGCTCACCAAGACGACGGGAAAAGTATTTTGCCATCAACTGCGGCTCCATTCCTGAAGGTACTATAGACTCTGAACTCTTCGGACACATTAAGGGTTCGTTTACTGGAGCTATTAACGACTCACCGGGCTACTTTGGGGTTGCCAATAAAGGCACACTCTTCCTCGACGAGGTGGGCGAGTTGCCTTTAGCTACCCAGGCACGACTGCTACGCGTATTGGAGACTGGCGAATATATTCCTGTTGGAGGTACTGAAATCCGGAAGACTGACGTGCGTATCGTAGCAGCAACAAACGTCAACATACAACAAGCTATCAACGAGGGACGTTTCCGAGAAGACCTCTATTATCGTCTCAACTCCATCCCCATACAGATGCCACCCTTGCGTGAACGGGGCGAAGACATCATACTGCTGTTCCGTCTCTTCGCCATGCAGATGGCTGAGAAATACCGCATGGACAAGGTAGTACTCACCGAGGAGGCAAAGCACATGCTGCTACGGTACAAATGGCCGGGCAATGTCAGACAGCTGAAGAATATCACTGAGCAAATCAGCATTCTTAGCACGGAACGACAGATAACACCAGAGATCTTGGCGCGTTTCATACCGCAAGACCAAGAGACGACCCAGCTGGCTACACTCCACAAGGAAGGAGACCATACGTTTGAAAATGAGCGCGAGATACTTTACAAGATATTGTTCGAACTGCGCTCCAATGTCAACGACATGCGACGCGAGATGAGTACTCTGAAAAAACAGATTGAGGACGTACAGGGAAGCAAAGCCGCCATACAGACCACCATACCTACTGTATCAGCTATGCCTACGATGCCGGCTGTTACGGCCAACATTCCCGCTGTGGCGCCATCACTTGAGGATGCTGTTGCCGAGGAATACATCGACCCCACCCCTGAACTGGAAAACTTAAACGTGAACGACTGGAGTCGCCAGGCTCTTGAAAAAGCACTCCAACGCAACGGAGGCAACCGCAAGAAAGCAGCCAAAGAGCTTGGCATCAGTGACCGCACATTATATCGCAGATTAAAACAATATGGACTGGACAAATAAAGCAAGCATCATTCTCTGCCTGACATTCACCTTGATGTTGTCAGCATGTTCCGTCAGCTATAAATTCAACGGAGCCAGCATTGACTATACAAAGGTAAAAACCATACAGATAGCTGAATTCCCACTGCGTACCAGCTACGTATGGGGACCTATGGGGCCATTGTTCAACAACCGGCTGAAAGACCAGTTTACCAACAACACCAAACTGCAGCAGGTGAATCGTAATGGCGACCTGAAGCTGGAAGGCGAGATAACACAGTACACCCAGCGCAACAAATCGGTGGCTGCCGACGGCTATACCGCACAGACGGAACTGACCATGACTGTCAACGTGCGCTTTACGAACAATATCAACCACTCAGAGGATTTTGAACGTCAGTTCTCCGCCTCGCAGTCGTATGACACCAAACAATCACTGAACTCTGTTCAAGAAGAACTGGTGACACTCATGGTCAAGGATATCTGCGAGCAGATATTCATGGCAACGGTGGCAAACTGGTAAAAGACAGACATCAGTAATAGAAGACAGGAGCATCAAAGTAAGGTTACAGAGCATAGAGAAATGGATATTGCAGAACTGATAAGACACCCACAACAGATGGATCGCGACACACTCTACGAGTTGCGCTCTATGCTGGCTCTGCATCCCTATTTCCAAACAGTGCGTCTGTTAATGCTGCAGAATCTATACTTACTCCACGACTCCACCTTCAATGAAGAACTGCGAAGGGCATCCCTTTACATCACCGACCGCAAGACAATCTTCCTGATGATTGAGGCAGCCCACTATCAGCAGAGCACTGCCGCCAGTTCTGCTGCGGCAGACGCCCCAAAAGCATCCAATCGGACTGAGACACTCATCAACACCTTCCTCGACTCCATCCCTGCTGAGAAAGAAGAGAGCAAGCCCAAACGTCGTCCTACACCAGCTGATGCAGCAGTAGACTACGTGGCATACCTGATGGAGACAGAGATGCAGGACAACACCAAAGAGTCGCCACAGCTGAAAGGCCACGATTTGATTGACACCTTCCTCGAACAGGAACGCGGTCGCATACTGCTCAACGATCTGCCAACCCCAGAAACAGAGAAATCAACTGCAGAAGAAGAAGACAACGTAGAAGAAGAGTACTTCACTGAGACCCTTGCCCGAATATACATTAAACAGGGACGCTACCAAAAGGCACTCGACATCATAGGACGGCTCAACCAACAGTTCCCTGGTAAAAACGCCTACTTTGCCGACCAGATGCGGTTTTTAGAGAAATTAATCATTAACAATAACAATAAAAAAAATTAAATCAAAATGGGACTTTACACATTATTTGTAATTCTTATCGTGATTGCAGCCGTACTGATGATAGGTATCGTGCTGATTCAAGAGTCGAAGGGTGGCGGTTTGTCATCAAGCTTCGCAGGTTATAACCAGGTAGCCGGAGTTCGCAAGACCACCGACTTTATCGAGAAAGCCACATGGGGACTTGCTGCTACCATGGTGATTGTTAGCGTAGTTTGTGCATGGGTAGCCCCCACAGCCAGCGTTGACCAGTCAGTAATGGAAGGCATTGAGAACCCAGTCACCAACCCGCACAACCTGCCTGGTTTCGGTGCCAGCCAACAGCCTGCCACACCCGCTGATGGTTCTGCTGCTCCTGCTCAGGGAACCGCTCCCGCCGCTGCTCCCGCTGCACCTGCCGATTCCGCAAAATAAGGGATAAGGTAAATGTTGGTTCACAACCAACTGACAAGAAAAGAAGAATGGAAGTCATTAAATGGCTTCCATTCTTTCTATCACCTCCAAGCACATGCGGCTGTTGTGATAAGGACATTTCCAAAAGCCTGCCTTATCGTCAACCGTATTGAGTGTTCCATCAGCATGCCGGCTCCAATGCCACTCGCCATTGTCCCGGTCGATAATCTGTTCTTTGATATACTGCCAACAGCGCATGGCCCGGTCGAGGGCCTGCTCATCGCCAAAATATTGATAGAGGTTGAACCAACCTACCACATTCTCAGCCTGTACCCACCAGTGCAGGTCATCGTCTACATGCCCAGTATCCAGATTAGCCTCGTGAATCATCGAACCGTCTGGGCGCAAGCCTTTCTCACTGGCCTTGGCCACCATCCGGACAATGGGTTCCACCTTGGCTAACACCTCTTTGTCATCTAACACCAAAGCCGCCTCGTGCATCAGCCACGAACACTCGATGTCGTGACCATAGCTCTCCAGCCTGCCCGCTTCGCGTGTCCAGTCCATGTCAAAGAAGAGGTCAAGATGGTGGGTAGTTGGATTGAGAATGTAGTCGGTAAAGATGTGGATGATATTTCGCAGGGCAGTCTCAACCTCCGGATGTTGCTCCGCAATCTTCATTTCCTTCAGGCAGCGATAGAGGTTAGTGTATGGCTCCATAATGTGCAGATGGGTATTCTGCGACTTAGGGAAGTTGGCATCAAGCTCTGAGAGTCGCATGTCTGCAATGGGTGACCAGTCGCGCGCAGTAGCCTCTATATATCCATTATACTGACGGTCCAAGGCATGGTCTTCAATACACTTGAACAACTGAATGGCACATTCCAAAGCCTCTTTGTCGCCCGTAGCCCGGGCATATTCAGACATACCATAAAGTGCAAAACCTATGGCATAGAACTGCTTACGGGTGTTCAGCGGACGCCCCTTGTAGTCAACGCTCCAATAGACACCTCCATAATCTTTGTCGATAAAATGCTCAAGGAAGTACTCTTTGGCATAGGTTGCCATTTTCAGATACTCCGGATTGCGGAGCACCCGGTAGGCAGCGGAGAACGACCACAGGATGCGGGCATTGAGAATGGCTCCCTTCTCGGCATCAGGATGCAAGACTTCCTGGGCATCGATACGTCCGTAGAAGCCACCGTGCTCGCGATCGACCATCTTGTCAATCCAAAATCGCAGGATGTTGTTCTCCACAACATCCTGCATCTCGTTTTTCAATATATTCTTGTCCACCATTAACATCTCATTTCTATTTAGTCTTCAATACTGCGAATCTGCTTCAATTCTGCATTGATCTTGTTGATGCGCTCCGTTGTCAGCGGATAGAACCACACGATACACATGGACAGCAGGGCAACGCAAGCAGGAATAAAGCTCATGAGCCAGCGCAGACAGCTGAGTGCATCTTCAGGCTGTACCACGTGACCAGCCTTGAGGATATCAGGGTCTGTGATATAGCCAAAGCCCGAGAGCAGCCACAACACTGCCGCACCGCCAATGGCTCCGCCAAACTTCTGTGCCATCGAGGATGACGAGAAGATGAGTCCCGTAGAGGCTGTATGGAACTCCAGCTCAGCATAGTCGCTCACGTCAGCATACATCGACCACACCAGCGGCGACATGATACCAGTCAGAATGGAAATGACAATCTGCGCTATCAGCATCAACCAGTAGCCCGTAGGTGTACAGGGGATGAAGAAGAACAGTACGCTGAGCACGAAGAGCGAGGCATTCACCAAGATGAAAGTAGTCTTTTTGCCCAGTTTGTTGGAAATAGGTACACAGGAAGCTACACCCACCATGTTCGACACCTCGCCCACGCCCAGGAAGAGGCCAGCATAGAAGGCGAAGACGATGCCAAAGAAGGCAAGTGTCACACTGGGACCGATGATGTCCTGGAAGAAGTAAGCCACCGTAGCTCCGCGAACCGTATTGAACAAATTGAAGCACAGAGCAGCTCCGATGAGCAGCCACCAGGGCTTGTTGGACAGCAAAGCCTTGAAGTCGCTACCTACGCTGACAGTGGAGACCGTCTTCAGATGCTCCTTCGTCATAAAGAAGCAGAGGAGGAACATGACGAAGCAGGCTGCGGCAATCACTACCATTGCCCAGAACCATCCGCCTGGAGTGTTGTATCCGCCCATCAGATTGGTGAGCGGTTCCCAAAGGAAAAGCGAGACAAAGGAACCACCGTAGGCAAAGAACATACGGAACGAGGAGAACACGGTCTTCTCGTTGGTATCGTCAGTCATCACACCGAGCATAGCACCATAAGGCACATTGATACCCGTATACACCGTCATCATCAAGATGTAGGTGACGTATGCCCATATCAGCTTGCCTGCATAGTCAAGGTCGGGTGTGGTGAAGAGCAGGATACCGCAGATGCTGAAGAAGGGAGCCACCCACAGCAGGTAGGGCCGATACTTACCCCACTTGGTATTGGTACGGTCGGAGATGACACCCATCATGGGGTCAGAGACCGCATCCCAGATACGAGTTACGAGCACCAGCACACCCGCATCGACCAGCGACAGTCCAAAGATGTTGCTATAGAAGAATGGCAGGTAATACGAAAAAATCTTCCAGAACATGCTGGACGACATATCGCCAAAGCCATATCCTATTTTTTCTTTCAAGGTTGATTTAGCCATAGAGATGATTTATGATTTGACTATTTACTATTTACAATTTCTGTTTTTGGCAATCAGCTTCTTAATGGTTTCCACCGAAGCGGCAGTATACAGGCCGTCCTCCGGGGTATGCATGCAGTAGTCTATGAGCTTGTCGATGGTCGACGTAGCCACATGCATACGGGTGTCGGCCGAGGCATAGTAGATGAACACTTTCCCGTCAGCATCAGCTATCCAGCCATTGGCAAACGCCACATTCATGACATCGCCCAGGTATTCGTCGCCCTGCGGTACAAGGAAGAATCCTCCGGGCTGGGCAATCACCTTCGTCGGGGCGTCGAGCGAGGTCATATACATATACAATACATAACGCAGTCCGTCAGCTGTGGCCCGTACACCATGAGCCAGATGCAGCCAGCCTTTGGGAGTCTTGATGGGATGCGGGCCTTCACCATTCTTCACCTCCGTGATGGTGTGATAATGGCGGGCATTGATGATTTTCTCCTCCTTCACCTCAGCGTGGGTGATGTCATCCACCAAAGCCCATCCGATACCGCCACCAGAGCCGGTGTCGATGAAGCCATCCTGCGGACGAGTATAGAAGGCATACTTGCCATCCACGAACTCTGGGTGCAGCACCACGTTGCGCTGCTGCGACTTGGTCTTCAGGTCGGGCAGTCGCTCCCACGTCTTCAGGTCCTTGGTACGTGCAATGCCCGCTGTAGCCGTAGCGGCACTGAGGTCTCCGGGCTTCGTGTCATCATGGCGCTCGGCACAGAACACGCCATAAATCCAGCCATCCTCATGCTGCGTGATGCGCATATCGTAGATATTGGTGGCCGGGATGACATCGTCAGGCATCGTGATGGGTTCGTCCCAGAAGCGGAAGTTGTCTACACCGTTGGGACTCTCAGCTACGGCAAAGAACGACTTGCGGTCGGCTCCCTCTACGCGCACCACCAGGCAGTACTTCCCCTGCCACTTGATGGCGCCTGAGTTGAGCGTAGCATTCATCATGATGCGCTGCATCAGATAAGGATTATCCTTTTCGCAGAAGTCATAGCGCCACTCCAGCGGTGTATGCTCTGCAGTCAATATCGGGTTCTTCCACTTGTCATAGATACCATTGCCCCACTCTATGGGTTCATTCTTGCGCGTCAGCAGCTCTTCATGGTGAGCCCGCAACGCTTTTACTTTTTCTTCAAAATCCATATTATTTACTATTTGACGATTTACTATTTACTATTGATTTACGATTGGGTTATTTTACTGTTTTATTTCCTCCAAGAACAGCGTGTTCTTGGCCTCATAGAGCTGACGGAAGTCAGCAGCGCAGGGCAGTTCGGGAGCCGGTCCGAAATATTCTTTCTTATAGTTGCGCCACAACAGGAAGTAACTGATGGGATACTGGTCCATGATGGGCTTCAGCACGTGTGTCAGCCACGTGGAGTCTGTCATGTTCTGCAGTCCGCACTCGGTCATAGCCAGCAGCTTGCCGTTCTTCTTGGCAAAGGCACTCAGGAAGCGGAGGTCAGATGTCAGGTCTCTCTTGAAGTCCTCCTCCGTACCCCACTGGTAGGCATCCTCGCCAATCAGAGCCACACGCTCGTTGCCCGGATAGCGCTGCAGGAATCGCTCCTCCGTCCATTTGCCGTCCAGATTGGGCGAATAGCTCCACAGCAGGTTCGTGAATCCTCGCTCGTTCATATAGTCTTGCAGCATATTCCACAGGGCGTGAAACTCTTCGTCGCTGCACAGGTTCTGTCCCCACCAGAACCACGAGCCGTTGTTCTCGTGCCAGGGGCGGAAAATAACGGGAACGCGCTGACCGTCAGCGGTCTTCAGTCCGTCAACAAAGTCGCCCATCCGCTGCATCCAGGTTTGGAACTTCTCGTATTGCGAACCTCCCGGCAGTATGCTCTTCACCACCGTGGTGTCTTCCACGTCCCATGCAGTACCGCCCGTCAGGGGATTGCGGGGATGCCAGCTCAGGGTGACGATGCCGCCGCGCTCATGGTGAGCTATCAGCTCGTCGTGGATGCGGGAGAACGGCACACTGTCCAGGTTCTTCTCGTCGCCCACCTCGATGCCGCCCAGGTCGAAGCCCATCACGGCAGGGAAGTCGCCACATGTGCGGCGCACGTCGCTCGAGTCGGCAGGATAGCCCGCATTGTTCTGAAGAGAGTCGTAGGCCGACTCCTTGGCAGCAATACCCGACCAGGTGACCCCGTAGAACGGGTCGTCCTGATGGCCCATCATATATCCGTGCTCTACCAGAGTTTTCATGCGCTCGGCCAACTGTTCGCTGGGAGTCTTCTCCACGACGGTTTTCTGTCCACACGACATCAACAGGGATGTTCCCCATCCCATCACAAAAACCACCACTACAGCAGCCACCAATCCTACCAGATTAAATATTCTCTTCATCATTCTACGTTCATTTGTTTCTTCATCCACTGCTGCCACTCGTCCCACTGCTCCTGATACCAGAAGTGGGATGTCTGCTGATAGATGCTCAGCGTCTTGGGGCAGGTCAGCGTATTATAAGTAGCGTATGCCGTTGTGGGAGGCACTACGTCGTCGTTATAGCCAAACGACACCCACGTGGGGCATTTGATGCGACGCACGAAGTTCACTCCGTCGTAATACCGCGAGGTCTCCACCATATCACTCTTGGCCTTTAATTCTTCATTCGTCATCTTATAGAAGTAGTGGGGCCATCCGCAGGCAATGCCCTTCAGCGAGGCAGTATGGTCGCAGAGTGCCGGATGCACGGCAGCCACAAAGGTGATGCGCTTGTCGAGTGCTGCTGTGGCATACGACAGGAAGCCCCCCTGACTGGCGCCCGTCACTCCGATGGTCTTGCCGTCCCATTCGGGCAGCGAAGCAATGTAGTCGACACTGCGCACACAGCCTACCACCACACGCTTATAGTAACTGCGGTCTCTGTTGTCCATTCCGAAGTCCCAGTAGCAGTTCAGAGCTCCCTGCATCAGGTCGTCGTAGAAGCGCTGCGGATGGGTAACGTCCACTCCGTGAATGCCAATCTCCAGCACGATAGCCTTGCCGGGAGCCGTATAGGTGTCACCGCTATAAGGTCGGACACCCGCACCAGGCACGCGCAGCAGTGCCGGATACTTGCCCGGCTTCGTGGGCACGCTCAGTATACCATAGGTACGCGAGCCCCAGCGGATGTTCTGGAACGACACCTGATAGACATTCACCTCCTCGTTGCTGCGCTCGGGCAACAGCTCGCGCTGGGGCATCAACGCCGTCCAGCGGGCCTCCTCAAGGGTCTTGGCCCAGAACTGGTCGAAGTCCTCAGGCTCAACGGTTGTAGGTTTTAGTTTCTCAGGTGAGAATGCTGCCGTACACGAACCTTTATAATCCTTGCCGCCCACATGGGCCGTCACCGTCAGGCGGTAGAAGCCGGGCTTCGACATCTTGCCCTTCCAGGTCATCGTGCCGTCTTTCAGCACCACGCCCTTCTTCTCCACCTCTGGATACATCTCCGGACCGGCCTCATAGTCTATGGTGACATTGTCCAGCAAAGTCGATGACTTGGTGACGCTGACTTTGAATTGGGCTGTCTGGCCCACCTCATAATTCCAGTCCTGATGGTCGGGAACCACGGTGACTTTGATATTTTTACCACGAATCTGAGCCTCAGAGGGCAACAGCCCCAAGAGTGACATGAGCAGCAAGAGGAAACAAGTTTTCTTCATTTCTTTGGTCTTTAGTATTGACAAGCAATAAACACGTTGCAAAGTTAACACAATTTTCCGAAAAACAATAATACTATTATGACAAACTTAGATACTTTACTGATTCTGAAGAATTAAAAAAACTTAATTCCGGTCTCTCGTTCAAGCGTTCTTAGCAGCCAGCGACAGCTTACCTCCGACTTAAATCGCCAAAAACATCGATAAAACGGGAGTTGAACGTGAATTAAGTCGGTGTTAAGTAGGAGTTAACTCATAGGGACGCACGAATTAGCTCAGACGATCGTCGGAATTAACTCAGATGAACGTCTGAGTTAAGCTGGATTCAGAGAGGTGTTGCGAATTGAATAATTCTAATAAAACCGAAGTATTATTATAATATAATGTACGCGCGAGGAATTGGTATCTTTTTTCTGCCATTCAACACTGCTTCCCTTTCCCACAAATATGGTAGAAAAACACACTTTTGCAAAAAAGTATCAAAAATTGGTAACAAAAAGTTATCGAATTTTAAGAAATTATATTATCTTTGCATCGTCAATAACGAAATTAAGCGAATCAATATACTATTAACTAACTAAAAAGGTATGAATCTAAATTGCAGTAAAAACTCTCTGCTGGCAGGATTATGCGCAATGACCCTGCTGGGCTATTCGCCTGCAATGTATGCAGCCGGGGGCAGCTCACCACTGCCCAACGAGGTGCAGCAGTCGAAGAAGATTACGGGTACTGTGACGGACGCTATGGGTCCGGTCATCGGTGCAAGTGTAGTAGTTAAGGGTACCTCGAACGGTGTAGCCACCGACTTCGACGGTAACTTTACGCTGAATGTCAACCAAGGTCAGACCATCGTTGTGAGCTACATCGGCTACCTCACGAAAGAGATCAAGATTGACAGCCGTTCGAACTACCAGATCACGCTCGAAGAGGACAAGAAGGTGCTCGACGAAGTGGTGGTCGTAGGTTATGGTACGATGAAGAAGAGCGACCTGGCTGGTGCCACCGGCTCGATGGACGAGAAGAAGATGAAGGGTTCAATCATCACCAACCTCGACCAGGCCTTTGCCGGACGTGTGGCCGGTGTGACCGCTATGGCCACCTCGGGTGCTCCCGGTTCTTCTACATCTATCCGTGTGCGTGGTCAGGCCACCATCAATGCCGGTGCCGAGCCTCTCTACGTCATCGACGGTGTCATCTGGAACAACTCCAACTCGTCGGGTGCCTCTGTAGGTCTGGGCGACCGTCTGGGTAACGGTTCCGTATCTTCAGTGTCTCCGCTGTCAACCATCAACCCTGCCGACATCGTCTCGATGGAAATCCTGAAGGACGCCTCGGCCACCGCTATCTACGGTGCACAGGGTGCTAATGGTGTGGTGCTGATTACCACCAAGCACGGTAAGACCGGCGAGGCCAAGTTCTCGTACGACGGTATGGTGGCTTGGCAGTATCAGGGCAAGCGCATCGACATGCTCAACCTGCGCCAGTTTGCAGAATACTATAATGATATGGTAGCCCAGGGCGGTGCCACTGAGGATCCCACGCTGAGCGACCCCAGCCTGCTGGGCAAGGGTACCAACTGGCAGGATGCCATCTTCCGCACTGCCGTGCAGCACCAGCATCAGATCAGCGCACAAGGCGGTACGGATGCCGTGAAGTATTATGTCAGTGCCAACTATATGAACCAAGATGGTACCATCATCGGTTCAAACTTCATGCGTAACGGTGCCCGCGTCAACCTGGATGCTCAGCTGAAGCCTTGGTTGAAGCTGGGTCTGAACGCCACCTACTCGCACACCTCAGAGAAGCTGCTGAAGGCCGACCAGGACGAGGGTGTCATCACCTACGCCCTGACCACCCCGCCCTATCAGCCCATCTACAACATTGAGGGCGGCTACACCTCTGTCTCGCGCGAAGGTATGAGCAACCCCAACCCCGTTGCTCTGGCCTTGATGAACGACTACCGCTACAAGCGTAACCTGCTGAACGGTAACATCTTCGCTGAAGTAACCTTCCTGAAGGGACTCGTCTGGCACACCGAAGTAGGCTACAACTTCAACTGGGACCGTGCCTCGACTTTCGAACCCACCGTCAGCTTAGGCAACTGGACGAAGGCCCAGAACCAGGCCCGCGTACAGAAGACCACAGGACAGTTCATCCAGATCAAGAACTACATTACTTATAACGGCCAGATTGGCAAGCACAGTTTCTCGGCCATGATTGGTCAGGAGGCCTGGGAGAGCAAGTGGGACTACGTAAGTGCCTACAACACCGACCTGCCTTCGAACTCTATCCAGAATCCGGCCCTGGGTACCGGACAGGCTGAGATTGGTGCCGGCTACGGCTCATCCTCTATGTCATCGTTCTTCACCCGCGAGACCTACAACTACGACGACCGCTACCTGCTGACCTACACCTTCCGTCGCGACGGTAGCTCGAACTTCGGTCCCGACAAGCGCTGGGGTTCGTTCCACTCGTTTGCAGCAGCCTGGCGCTTCTCCAACGAAGCCTTCATCAAGAAGTTCGCTGAGAAGTGGCTTTCCAATGGTAAGCTCCGCATCGGTTGGGGTCAGACTGGTAACTCCAGCATCGGTGGCGGTAAGTGGGCATCAGACCTCTCCGTTATGGAAACTGGACTGGGTACCTCACAGCGCCCCGCCCGTATTGCCAACACTGAGATTCACTGGGAGAAGCAGGAGCAGACCAACATCGGTCTCGACCTGGGTTTCTTCAACAACAAGATCAACATCACCCTCGACTGGTATAAGAAGGTGTCAAACGACATGCTGATGCCTATGCAGCTGCCCTCATACATGGGAACCAGCGGTAACGGCTCTTCAGCCCTCGCAGCACCTTGGGGTAACTATGGTAAGATTGAGAACACCGGTCTTGAGCTGACCGTCAACACCCACCCCATCAGCACCAAGGACTTCTCTTGGGACTCTGAATTCGAGATTTCATGGAACAAGAACAAGCTGAAGGAGCTCGCCGGTACTGCCAGCGCCGCCATCTACGGCTACGGTATGTGGACCGACATTGTGTCGAAGAGTGACGTGGGCCAGCCCCTGTTCCAGTTCTACGGATATGTCACCGACGGTGTCTACACCAGCCTGGAGGACATCGAGACCAGCCCCAAGCCCGTATCCTACAACAACGCCGGCTTCAACCGCTGGAACACCGTATGGGTGGGCGACATCAAGTACAAGGACCTGAACAGCGACGGTGTCATCGACGAGAACGACCGTACCTACATAGGCAACCCCATGCCTAAGTACACCTTCGGTTGGACCAACACCTTCCGATACAAGGACTTCGACCTGACTATCTTCATCAACGGTTCGTATGGCAACAAGGTGTTCAACTACCTGCGCATGAAGCTCGACGGCATGAACAGTGTATGGCAGAACCAGGCCGCTTCGGTGCTGGGACGTTCTACCATCACTCCCATCGACCCCGACAAGGACTACACCAACGGCTACGTAGGCAACAACTCGGGTACCGTATGGAACTGGTACGACGACATCGACAACGTACAGGTGGTGAATCCCACCGGTCTGCCTGCCGTCCGTCTGAACGACCCGAACAACAACCGCCGCATCAGCGACCGCTATGTGGAGAACGGCAGCTACCTGCGCATGAAGAACATCACCCTGGGTTACACGCTGCCTAAGAAGATTGCCCAGAAGCTGTATCTGGACAACCTGCGCGTCTACTGCAACATCCAGAACCTCTTCACCATTACCGGTTACGACGGCTACGACCCCGAGGTTGGTGCTTCTACAGCCGACACCAACGGTTACGTCTATGGTCTTGATAACGGACGCTATCCGTCTCCGACTGTATATTCATTTGGTCTTAACGTCACATTCTAATTATAATTAAGGTATTACTATGAAACTATATAATTTCAAATCAGTAGCATGTATTGCTTTCATGGGCCTCGCGTTGTCGTCATGCGACAAGTATCTGGAGCGCCCGACGGAAGACGGCTATGATACTTCCAACTACTATAGCAACGATGCCCAGTGCCGTGCAGGTGTCAACTATCTGTACAACTCGCCCTGGTACGACTTCATGCGCGGATTCTTCAAGGTTGGAGAGGTGATGTCGGGCAACTACTATATGGGCAGCTCACCCTATCTTACCTTCACGCTCGACGGTTCCGACCAGGACTTGGCCAACATGAGTGCCTCGCTCTGGGCTGTCAATACGCACTCTTCTACCGTCTACGACAACATCAAGAATGCCACTTCCGGTGCCAGCGAAGCTGTCAAGAATGCCACGATGGGCGAATGCCTTGTATGGAAGGCTATGGCTTATTTCTATCTGGTACGTTCGTTCGGTGCTGTACCCATCATCCACAGCCCTATCAACGAGATCAGAAGCCAAAACTCGACCGGTCTGCGCAAGGCTAAGATCAGCAATATCTACGACTATATCGTCATTCTGCTCAACAAAGCCATCGAGCTGTTGCCTGAGAAAGACCCCACCAACAACGGACGCATCGACAAGTATGCTGCCAAGGGTCTGTTGGCTAAGGTCTATCTGACAAAGTCTGGTTTCAGCGAAAGCAACACCACCTACAACCCCGGCACCTACAGCTACATCACCTGTACGGCCCACCAGCGCAACGCTGAAGACCTGGCCAAGGCTGCCGAGCTGGCCTACGACGTCATTCAGAACAGCGGCCGCAAACTGATGGAGAACTACTCCGACATCTTCCGCGGCGAGAACAATGTCTGTGACGAGGCCCTCATCTCTTGGGCTTGGACTATGGGTTCCCACTGGACCTGCCAGAACTCATTCCACTGCGACCTCTCCATCGAAGGCTTCGATGAGAATGGCGACTGCTGGGGTGGCTGGGGCGGTCCCTCTGTCGACCTGCAGGATGCTTTCAACGAGAACGCTCTGAGTCCTAACCGCCAGAATGTGGACGACCGCCGTAAGGCTACCTGCATGATGCCCGGCGACGTTTACGACTACTTCTATGCCGACTGTGGCGGATTCGAATTCCTCAAGTTCTGCTATGGCGGCTATGCTGCCGACGGACATCCTGGCCCTGGACAGTGGGAGAGTCCCACGGGTGCCGGTGAGGTAAAGCACCTCTATGGCAACAATGCCGACCACGCTCGTTTCTATGGTGCCAACGCCGGACGTATGGCTTCAGCCCTCTACACCCATCTGCTGCGCCTGGCCGATGTATATCTGATTTTCTGTGAAGCCGCTATGGGCAATAGCAGCTCTACCACCGATGCCCGTGTGCTCGAGGCTTTCTATCAGGTACGCCACCGCTCAGTGAAGGGCTATCAGTATCCTACTTCCATCACATGGGAGGACGTCTGGAAGGAGCGTCGCCTGGAGCTTGCCTGCGAGGGTGACCGCTGGTACGACTACGTACGCCGCTACTACTATGACCCACAGGGTGCCATCAACGAGATCAAGGGTCAGCGCCGCAACGGCTACAACGCCCTGAACGAACTCTATAAAGGCTACTACGAGAGTGGCGCTTGGGATCTTGCAGGTTCTGGTGCTGCCTACGACGAGAACACCGCTGCCCCCAACGTTACCGACCGCAGCTTCACCATTCCTCTGCCTTCTGCCGACATCAGCTACAACCCCCTGCTGATGGAAGCTCCTGAAGACTACGATCTCAGCGGAATATCTTTCTAACCCTTTAAAGTAATTACAGATATGAAATACAATAATAAATTAAGCAGTCTGCTTCTGACAGCCGTAGCACTGGCTTCCGGATTCTCGCTTCAGTCGTGTAAGGACCAGCCCGACAAGTTTGAACTGACAGATGGCACACCTACCATTTACTATATCCGTCCTGCACAGCTCAGCTCCAGCGACTCCCTGCTGGTAGAGGCTCAGCCCAGGGCTCAGATATGCCTCGTTGGTTCTAATCTTACCAGCATCCAGCAGATGTACTTCAACGACAAGAAGGCCATTCTGAACACCAGCTTCATCACCAAGAACACGCTGATTGTACAGGTTCCCGGCGACATCCCCGACGAGGTGAGCGACAAGATCTACATGATTACTCAGGCACACGACACGCTGACCTACGACTTCCACGTTGCCATTCCGGCTCCAACCGTAGCACAGATGTCTTGCGAATATGCTGCTCCCGGCTCTACGGCCGTTATCTATGGCAGCTACTTCATCGACGACCCGAACGTACCTCTTGAGGTCATCTTCCCCGACGGAAAGAGTGCCGACATCAAGAGCGTCAACAGCTCGCGCAGTGCCATTACCTTCGAAGTGCCCAACTGCACCACAGAGGGTCCCATCAGCGTGAAGTCTATCTACGGTACTTCCTCTTCTTCGTTCCGCTACCTCGACTCACGTGGCATCCTGTTCGACTTCGACACGCCTAATGCTGTCACCAATGTCGTACTGGGCAACCACGGATGGCACGCACAGAAGATTGAGACCGACGCTACAGCCCTCTCCGGCAACTTCCTGCGTCTGGGCGATCCTTCTGTCACGCTGGATGAAGACGGAGGATGGAACGACGGTAACTTCTCGTTCGAGTACTGGCCGGGCAACTGGGCTGACCCAGAGACCTACCAGGGCGACGGTGTCCGTCTGACAAGTCTTGTCGACTTCAGCGACTACAACAACATGGCCTACAAGTTCGAGATGCTTGTTCCGAAGGCCAATCCCTGGGCTTCTGGTGCTATGCAGATTATCGTCGGTGGTGTCACCAAGATCTCTAACGGCAATGCCGGAGTGAAGGATATTGACGGCAATGTACTTGGCGGTGCCAACAACACCTACTTCAACAACGACGTGTTGCCTCGTGGCATCTATCGTCCTTGGGAGGCTACAGGAAGCTTCGATACTGGCGATGAGTGGATTACCGTTACCATCCCCATCAGCGACTTCAAGTATGGTTTCAGTGGCGGTGCTGCTTCTGGCTCTCTGACCGCTGCCGACTTCAGCAGTCTCACCATCTTCGTGGTAAGCGGCGGCATCAAGGGTACCGAGTGTAAACCCGTCATCAAGATCGACAACATCCGTGCCGTTCCTAATAAGTAAAGGTATAAAGGTATTAAAGTAAAAAGAAAAGTTATGAAGAACTTTAAGAATATAGTCTTTGACTTTAGGTCAAAGTGTGGCGTTGCAATCACCCTGTTAGCGGTAGCCCTTATGGGGCTATCCCTGACAGCGTGCAGCAAAGACGATCTGGGCACCGACCAGTATAAAGGCGGTGTGTCATTGAACGTTTACGGTCCGACGCCTGTGATGCGTGGTGGTACACTGCGCTTCCTCGGCAGCAACCTCGACCAGGTGCGCGAGGTCATCATCCCTCAAGGCATCTCCATCACCAGCATTGAAGTAGTCAAGTCGGGTGTGCCCAGCGAGATTCGCGTCGCTATCCCGAAGGACGGGCCTGTTCCCGGACTGGTAACACTGGTCACCAATACCGACCAGCGCATCACCACCAAGACTGAGCTCAACTATATCGAAGGTATCGAGATTACGAGCTTCCCCGCTTCTGCTATGCCGGGCGACAAGATTAAGATTGAGGGCGACTATCTGAACCTCATCTACTCGATAGCCTTTGCCGACGATGTGCTGGTGGGCGAGTCCGACTTCATCTCTCACGACCGCTATGCCATCGAGCTCATCGTGCCTGAGGAGGCTAAGACGGGCAAGCTTGAGCTTTACACTGCCGACCTGACCGTTGTCGACAAGAACAGCGTGGAGTATCAGATTATCCAGACTGAGACCGCTATCGAGATTGGCCTGCCTACCATCACATCCATCAAGGGCCGTAACACCGCTCAGGCTTTGGGCAACATCACTGCCAAGGCTGGCGAGACCATCACCATCAGCGGTACTTACTTCAATGTAGCAGAGGATGTCACCATCGGTGGCGTAAGTGTCACAGATCTGAAGATTGCCAACGACGGCAAGGGCATCATCTTCACCCTGCCTGCCGAAGCTCCCGACGGCGACATCGTCATCAAATGCAAGTCGGGTGTCGAGGTTCCTGTCGGTACGCTGACCACCGTGAAGCCCTCTGAGTGTGTGGCTGCTCCCAGCCCCGTCAAGGCCGGACAGGCTCTCACCATTACCGGTAAGGATATGGATCTGGTCACCAGCATCCTCTTCGAGAATGTCTCTACTGCCGTCACCGAAATGGAAGTCGCTGCCGACAAGGTGGTGGTTACCGTTCCCGAGGCTGCCAAGGAGGGACTCAAGCTTGTGATGGCCAATGCCCAGACCGTTGATGTACCCTTCAAGCTCGTTGTTCCTACCGTTACCGGCTACGACAACGCTTCTGTCAGCGCTGGTGCCGCACTCACCATCAAGGGTACCGACCTCGACCTGGTGAAGACCGTTAAGTTCGGTGAAGGCTCTGATGTCGTGAAGGTTGAAGGTGCCACAGCAGAAGCTATCACGCTGACCGTACCGATGAATGCCGTCTCTGGTGCTCCCACGCTGACACTGGCCAACGGTAACACCATCGCCAATGTTCCGGAACTCACTATTGAGGAGGCTTTGTTCTGCTACATCACCGAGCTGCCCGGCGAGGATGTCGAGCTGAAGGCTGGTGAGTCGATGGTGGTTCCTGTTGCCAACGGCGACAAGCTGACTGGTGTCGAGATCAACGGTGTCGCTTGCCAGTATGTGCTGACCAACACCAACCAGTTGATTATCGGTATCCCAGCCAAGGCCAAGAAGGGGGCAAAGGTTCGCCTCATCTCTTCCAACGGCGAGATTACATACACTATCGACTTCATCCCCAACACTGAGGTTACTACCGTACTGTGGACTGGTCAGGCTGTTGCCGACGACTGGGGCAACCAGCCCTACGTGCTCTCTGACGGCGGTCAGGAGCTGAAGAATGCTGGTGTTGTTCCTGGCGATATCATCAGCCTACACATCACTCCGATGGCTTCAGACTGGAAGCTCCAGATTGTCGAGGGTCACTGGGGACCCACCTATGCCAGCATCTGTAGCATTGGCAACGACACCGAGGGTGGCAAGTTCAAAGAGTACGATCTAGAGGCCAACAAGGGCTACTTCAATCTTGAGGTTACTCAGGAAATACTCGATGCAGCATACAAAGTTGGCTACTGGGGCGGCGTCTTCGTCCTCAATGGCGACAATGTTGTCGTTGACAAGATTACCACTACGCACTATGAGTCTGTAGAAGAAACCCTGTGGGAAGGCGATGCTGTTGCCGACGACTGGGGCAACCAGCCGTACGTCCTCTCCGATGGCGGTGCAGAGTTGGCAGCTGTCGACGCCAAGGCTGGCCAGACGCTGTACTTCTACCTCACTCCTATGGAGGATAACTGGAAGATTCAGTTCGTTGAGGGTCACTGGGGTCCCACCTACGCAAGCATTTGTAACTTCGGTAACGACACCGAGGGTGGCAAGTTCACCGAGTATGACCTTGCTGGTAATAAAGGTAAGTACGGACTCACACTCACCCAGGAGATGCTCGACGCAGCATACAAAGTTGGCGGCTGGGGCGGTGTCTTCGTGCTCAACGGTGACAACGTTAAATGTACCAAGATTACTATAGAATAATAAAACACTATTCCGATTATGAAACTGAGAAATATTTTCAATACACTGTCTCTTGCAGCTGTGGCACTCATTGCCACAGCCTGTCAGGACACTGATGCCCAAATTGAGATTACTGATGTGGACGCTCCGAAAATGCTTACCGTAACGCTCATTGATGAAGCACCCATTTACTTCGGCGAAATCAACTTCAAGGTTGAGTTCGACAAATACATCAACTTTGCGAGCAAGAATGCCAGTCAGATTACCGTCAACGGCGCTCCCGTCACCAAAGCATGGGTTGCCGGTATTTCCGACTTGCTGACTATCACCACTACGGTAGACTTCTGCAAAACACTGACACTGCACATTCCAGCAGGTTTAGTGTCAGGCCCTCAAGGCAAAACATACGACAAAGACATCGACATGACATACGATGTCGAAGAATTGCCAAGCAACAATGCTACTGCCGTCACTCAGATGCTGGGCTGGGGCTGGAATCTGGGCAACCACTTCGACACCTCTGGCGATGCCATCAGCAAGGGCTGGGGCTACTGGGATCAGGTAGGCATCCTGACCGACGCTCCTTTCCAGAAGCTGGCCTCTGTCGGTGCCAAGACAGTTCGTATACCGACTACCTGGACTGACCACATGGACGAGAACTATACCATCAATGCCGACTACCTGAACGAGGTGGCAGGCTGTGTAGACAAGGCTATTGCCGCTGGTCTGAACGTTATTCTGAACACCCATCACGACTCGTTCGAGACCGATCTGGGCAATGCTGCCACCAACGAGGATGCCTACAAGAAGGACTCTACCATCATTGTCCGTCTGTGGGATCAGGTGGCTACAAAGTTCGCCGGCTATAGCGACAAGCTCATCTTCGAGACCTTCAACGAGATACATGCTGGCGACAACTGGAGCAGCGGCACCGATGCCGAGTATGCGCTGCTGAACAAGTGGAACCAGTGGGCTGTGGATGCCATCCGCAAGACCAACCCCACCCGCTGGATTGGTGTAGCCGGCTATGCAGCAAACATTGACATGACCATCGAACACTTTGTACTGCCTACCGACCCTGCCAATAAACTGATGGTTGCTGTTCACTGCTACGATCCGTACAACTTCTGCACACAGCCTTATGCCGGCGGTGCTGAGAAGGCTCCCATGTGGGGACACACGAACGACGCTACTGGTGCCGAGGAGTTGGCTGTCATCAATCAACTTTGCAAACTGCGTACAGCCTACATTGAGAAAAACATCCCCTGCTACCTGGGCGAGTATGGCTGTGTGTATAGAAAGACTGATGCCGAGAATGCCTTCCGTGCATACTACCTTGAGTTCTTCTGCCGTGCAGCCAATCTGGCCGGTATTCCCATGTTCATCTGGGACAACAACACGAAGACCACAGGCAGCGATGGCGAGAGCTTCGGCTATATCGACCACGCTAACGGTGCATGGCTCAACGACAGCGAGACGCTGGTACCAACCATGATCAAGGCTTGCACCAGCACTGACAGTTCCTATAGTCTTCAGACCATTTGGAACAAGGCTCCTGCTGCATATTAAGTAAATCAATTGACATCTATCCTTGGGAAGGCAGGCCCGAATTGAGCCTGCCTTCTTTTATCAGAAAACGTATGAAGAAAATACTGCTCTTTGCAATTTCATCGTTATTTTTCCTGGCCTGCGGAGGCGACGATGATCCGGTAGTTCCCCAAGAGCCTGTGCCATCGCCCACTCAACTGTCGAGCCTCACGCTCGAATCACAGTCTATCCAAAACGGAACTGAGGTCGACGCAGCCACTACCACACAGCTTTTACTGACCTACAATATGGATGTCAGTATCGCAGCCAATGCCGATATTGCCCTCAACGGTTCAAGGCTCACAGCCAAGAGCAACGGCCATTCTGTCGAGATACCGCTTACGTTGCAAGACGGCACCAACTATACGCTTAGGATTCCGAAAGGAGCAGTCACAGCCCGCAGCGATGCCAGCATGAAGGCACTGGCATTCACACTGAGTTTTAAGACCACTGCAAAAGAGACAACACCATCCGGTCCGTCGAATCCGAACATATCCCCCACCCCGCTGACAGCTTCCACAGAGAGTGCCAGGCGGCTATACAGCTATTTCCTGGAGCAATATGGCAAGAAGACCATCTCCAGCGTGATGGCGAATGTTAACTGGAACAACGACTGTGCCGAGAAAGTCTATAAGCTCACAGGCAAGTATCCGGCCATGAACTGCTACGACTTCATTCACATCTGCTCCTCTGCTCCTGACAGCTGGATCAACTACGAAAACACCAAGCCTGTCACAGACTGGGTCTATGCCGGTGGACTGGTACAGCTGATGTGGCACTTTAACGTACCCAAGAGCGAGGGGTCGACCGACTATGCCTTCTATACTGAGGGCAACAACTTCAAGCCTTCCCGCGCACTCACCGACGGCACATGGGAGCACAAATGGTTCTACGACCAGATGGACAAGGTCGTCAATATTCTGTTAAAGCTACAGGAGGCAGGCATTGCAGCCACCTGGCGACCCTTCCATGAGGCGGCCGGAAACGCGACTTACAAGCAACAGGCAGCGTGGACCACCTCGTGGTTCTGGTGGGGCATAGAGGGCGCTGAGGTGTATAAGAGGTTGTGGCATGCCATGTACGACTACTTCCAGCAGAAAGGTGTTCGCAATCTCATCTGGGTATGGACTACGCAGAACTATAACGGCAACAGCAACCACTATAATGCCGATGCCGACTGGTATCCGGGCGACCAATATGTTGACATCGTGGCCCGCGACCTCTACGGATACAACGGCAGCAAGAACTTCCAGGAGTTTACGGAAATCCAGAAGCGCTATCCGAACAAGATGGTGGTCTTGGGCGAGTGCGGCCTTGACGGCAATTCCGGCACCGAGGCTGCACGTCCTGCTGACTTCTGGCAGGCTGGCGCCCTCTGGGGCCACTTCATGGTATGGTGCCAGCAAAACCAAGGTTCTACTGACACGATGTGCAGCGACAACTGGTGGAGGGCCGCCATGAGCAGCCAATATGTCATCACCCGCGATGAAGTACCTAATTTAAGATAAACTACCTAATTTAAGATAAGAATGAAGAAAATACTCATCATGGCTACAGCCGCCCTGCTGATGGCAGGCTGTGGCAACAGCGAAAAGAAAGCCGACGACCCGCTGGCTGACAGCGGACGTACGCAACGCACAGAGAACCTGCTGGCAAACCTGATAGCTCTGGGCGACAGCAGTGTATACCTGTTTGGCCATCACGACGACACCGTCTATGGCATCGGCTGGGAGGCCGACTACCAGAACGACTCCACCGTCCACCAACGGTCGGATGTGAAGAGCGTCTGCAACGACTACCCTGCCCTGCTCAGCTTCGATCTCGGACGCATTGAGCTGGGTGGCGAGCGCAAT
Source organism: uncultured Prevotella sp. (assembly GCA_946548065.1). GTDB lineage: Bacteria > Bacteroidota > Bacteroidia > Bacteroidales > Bacteroidaceae > Prevotella. Next base: position 32,297 of record CAMNPM010000013.1, read on the forward strand.
CTCGACGGTGTACCCTTCGAGCGAATCCGTCAGGAGATTATCGCCCACTACGACCGTGGCGGCATGACCACACTCTCGTGGCATGTAGACAATCCGCTGAGCGGTGGCACCTCATGGGTGGCCGACTCGCTGAAGGACATAGAGACCCGTACGGTGGCTGCCGTCTTGGAAGGTGGCGAGAAGCACGATGTATTCCTCGCCTGGCTCGACAAGGTGGCCCAGTTCCTCAACTCTCTGGAGACGCCCTACGGGGTGAAGGTGCCAGTATTGTTCCGCCCCTGGCATGAGCATACGGGTTCGTGGTTCTGGTGGGGACAGCAGCACTGCACACCAGAACAATACAAGGCCTTATGGCAGCTGACGGCCGACAGACTGAAGGAAAAAGGGGTGACCAACGCTTTATACGCCTACTCCCCCGGCACGGAGCCCGACGGGGACGAGAAGAAATACATGGAGCGCTACCCTGGCGACGACATCATCGACCTGCTGGGTGTAGACTGCTATTGCTCGGCCCCTGACGGTGACAGCCTGCAGATTGCCAACTATGCAGCACGCTTGGACAAGAATCTGGATATGGTATGCCGCATAGCCAAGCAACACGGAAAAGCCGCTGCCGCCACGGAGACGGGCTATGAGTGCCTGCCGTCTCCCGACTGGTGGACCAAGGCGCTGGCTCCTGTCCTGGAGCGTCATCCCGTGAGCTACGTTCTGGTATGGCGCAATGCCCACAACCGCCCGAACCACTACTTTGCCCCCTACCCCAGCCAGCAGTCGTCGTCCGACTTCATCCGGTTCTACAACCAGAAACAGACGCTGTTCCTTCGCGACCTCAACGGTCTCTACTCCAAGCGTCCTATGTAGCATCTGCTCCATCAGGTTGTAAGTCCAAAAAGTGGCAGTTCAGCCAGACCAAAAAGGAAACCATTGTGAATCCCAGGAGTCTCGGACGAAGGTCCGTATTCGTCCCACGGCCTGGGATCTTTTTTAGAGTACGTTCCAGTAATTGTCCCAAGCCGTGGGACAATTACTGGAACGTCTTTACCACAAGACGAACAGAGGCCATAACCACATCAAAAGTACCTCTTTCGGCTGTCGTTTGGTTAAAAATAGCCCCAAAAGGCACTTGCCTACACAAGAAATTCGTTGCCTACACTAAGCTCAAATGCCGATGTACAAAGGGTTTTCAGAGGTTAGTGTAGGCAGTGTAAGCAAAAAATAAAAACTTTTTTTTCGTTACGTCCATCATCGTCGTTATTGCTCTTTGTCATCCTTTGACGCTGGGTACTCCTTCATCAGTTTCTCTACCAAAGGTACATACCACGCCTTCACTTCATCAGCCGTCGGAGTATGGCCACCGGGGAAATGAAAGGAGTGGTTGTAGTGCTCAAGAAACAATGGCTCAAACCTTGCCAGCGTATCTTGTTCTCCAAAGATTCCCCATACCTTATCTTTATAATAGGGGTTGCAGCAGTCAAACTGGTGAGCCTCCATCTCGGCAAACTCAGCAATCAACGGCTCGTCAATGACAAACACCTGATTGCCATCCAGCCGCTTTGACTTGTATTCGTGCCGTCCAATCCGCGCACTCAGGAACTCCGTCATGCGGAAATGCGGATTGCCCAACAAAGCAGGAATCCCGACAACAGGAGCCACCATCTGCGCATAAAACGAGCCGCAACTATTACCCACCAGTACATCAGGCCGTTCGCGGTCAATTACATCACGAATCAAAGTCAAAGCCTCCTTCGGATGCGTAGGCAAGTCGGGTGAAATGACCTCAGCCCTGCCACTAAAAGCCTCCCTCAGTGCCAACGCTGGCTGGCACTGTCCGCTGGCAAAGAACCCGTGTAAGAATAGAATCTTCATAAACTTTCCTAATAAACGGTGCAAAATTAGCCATAATTCAGCGATTATCACTAATTTTGCACAGATATTTAAGCGTTTTTAGAAAACGGTGGTGCGTACCAGCCGTTACGCGATATTTGCGACTTCAAAAGAGTGAACAAGATGACATGTTGGAACGTTTTCAAGCGCAAGACAAAGAATACTGTCTTGCAAAAGGAAAGACCTGCAATCGACGTATTAGGTTGGAGTGGGCCTCGCAATGTCCATTATACATTCAAGATCAAGCAAAGCCAGTTTGCAGAAGGTTTCCTGAACGTGTGGGTTGAGTACCATAATGTAGGTAGGGATTTTATTGACGAACATACCAGTGGAGTTATCGCAGGTCTTGAATTGGTTGACATCAGAAACGATGAAGATGGGGAACCAGGTACATCCTTCATTTACAAAGTCGCACCGTCAAATGTGAATAGCATCAAGAATGTCGAGATTGCCAATGGGGAATCTGTTCTTGGGCTACAGGACTGCGATTTCAAATGCGGTATGAGGATTTATTTCAGGCCAAGTCTTGATACGAAGGATGGAATGTTTCTATTGCATGAACATGAAATTTGAACCCGAATGAGCAGAAAGCTGTTTTGCGAAATATCGCCTTTCACCTATCGTCTGTCGATGGAGAAGGAAATCCTGAAGCGTAAGTTGAAGGACTTCTTTCGCAAGACTGTTTTCGCACATGAACGGATTTCGGACTCCCTGCCCGTTCTCGTCTATCAGCACAAGTCGCTCATACGTCGCCGATTGGGCAATGTCGATATGCAGCTGCAGGAGAACAAGGCCACTAACCTCGCCCTCGCCGTCACCCATATCCACGGCTTGCTCATCCGTCCAGGCGAGACTTTTTCCGTTTGGAAGCTTATCGGACGAACCACTGAGTGCAAAGGCTACAAAGAAGGACTGACCATTGCAAAAGGGCAACCGTCAAAGGGCATCGGTGGAGGGTTGTGCCAGTTGTCGAACCTGATTCACTGGATGATTCTGCACAGCGAACTGACCATTGTGGAGCATCATCACCACGACGGTCTCGACCTCTTCCCAGACTTTGGCCGTCAGATTCCATTCGGGACAGGCACCAGTATTTCCTATAACTACATCGACTACCGTGTGAGGAACGAGACCACCAACACTTATCAGCTTCGTCTATGGGTGGATGGCGAATACCTGTGCGGAGAACTCCGTGCCGCAGAACTTCAGCCGCATACCTTCCACATCCATGCGGAGAACGAGTATTTTTCCAGAGAAGGCGATGCGGTTTATAGAAACGGACAAGTCTATCGTGATGTCATCGACCGTGTTACTGGCCGATGTCTCGAAAGCCAGCTTATCCGTACCAACCATGCCAAGGTGATGTACGAACTGCCTCCGTCCATAACTATCCGAGAACAATGATTATTCATAAACTATAAAAGACAAACAACTATGATACTTACAACTACACAACAGATTGAGGGTCATCCCGTCCGCGAGTACAAGGGTGTGGTGACGGGTGAAACGATTATTGGAGCAAACTTCGTGAAGGATTTTTTCGCAGGTATCCGCGACATCGTTGGAGGACGCTCCAGCAGTTACGAGAAGGTTCTGCGCGAGGCAAAGGACACATCGATGAAGGAGATGATGGAGCGTGCCCAGGCTATGGGAGCCAATGCCATCGTGGGCATTGACATCGACTACGAGACCATCGGTGAGACCAACTCTATGCTGATGGTGGCTACCAGTGGAACAGCTGTGGTTATATAAAACAGACCTTACATTATGATACCACAGGAAGAGAGAAATCAGAAACTGGCGGAGCGGATGATCAAGAACCTGAACCGCCGCAATATGGAAGCCTTCTATTGTCCTACGGGCAAGGAGGCTGTGGAGAAGGTTTCAGAACTCATTGCCGACAGAAGCACCGTGACATGGGGCGGAACAGCTACCGTCCGAGACTTAGGCATCCCAGAGGTTTTGAAAAGCAGGGGGACCCTCAAAGTCCTTGATCGTGACCTGGCAGAGACCCAGGAGGAAAAGGAGGCCATCTATCTCAAAGCTTTCACGGCAGATGTGTACTTGACGAGTGTCAACGCCATATCGGAAGATGGTGTCATCGTGAACATCGATGGCAACGGCAATCGGGTAGCCGCTATCTCGTGGGGACCGAAAAAAGTCATCTTCGTCATAGGGCTCAACAAGGTGGCCCAGACGGTAGAGGCTGCACTGGCCAGAGCCCGCAGCACGGCATCGCCCATCAACGCCCAGCGGTTCGACATCAACACCCCTTGCAGAATCGACGGCACTTGCCATAACTGCAACTCGCCGGAGAGCATCTGCAGCTACGTCCACTTCCTGCGTAATAGCCGTAACAAGGGACGGCATGTCGTAGTGCTTGTCGGTGAGGATTTGGGATATTAGGAACAGGATAAAATGGACAAGTTGTTATGAGTGGACTGTGATACCAGAACAGGAAAACAGAAACAAGAATGGAGCACCTGTCTCTGTTATTCCACAGTCGTGACGGACACGTCGACACCCATGTACTTGACAGCTTCGCTGATGACCTGGAGTGTTGACTTGTCGCTGGCGAATACAGAGTTCAGTCCCTGTGGTTCCTGGGCAGGGTCGTTGGTGTAGTCGTCCCCAGGCTGCCATTGCTCGTGCTGAGGATTGGCAAAGCCACCCCAGCCCCAGAAGTTGCAACCGGCAAAATGGCCACCCCTGGAGGCATTGTCAGATACGGCACTGAACACCTGGCGATAGTAGATGTCGCGCCACTGGGTGGTGCTCTTCTTGTCGTATGAGAACTTGTCACGTGGAAATCCGAACTCCTCCATCACCAAGGGTTTGGCCAGCGAGTCGCAGACGGCAAGGTGCTGCCCGATATAGTCCATCGTATTCTTCAGGGCCACCTGCATGGTAGAGTCAGTCTGTAGGTTCTCCCCAGCCTGGTTGCGCAGCCAGCCCCAGTTGAAGGGCCATAGGTGTACGTTGCCGTAGTCGATGTTCTTGTCGGCAAGGGTGCGCGTCCAGGAGCTCAGGTCGTTCTCACAGCCCCACGAGCCCTCGCTGCCCACGGAGATGAGGTGGTTCTTGTCAAGCGAGCGGATGAGGGCTGCCGCCTCAGCCAGCCACTTCTCGAAGGCAGGCAGGGCCTCTTTGCTGAAGGCTCGCGGCTCGTTGCCTATCTGCCACGACATGATGGCGGGGTCATCGGTGTACTTGAGTCCCGTATAGCGGTTGGTACGGCCAAGGATGAAGCGTACGTAGTCGTAGAACAGTTGGTGGGCTTTTTCGTTGGTGGCAAACTGAGTCATCGCCTTCATAAATTCCGAGTAGCCTACCTCGTCGGGACGGGGCTGCTTGCCCAGTCCGGCATGCTCCAGGTAGAAGCCGTAGCCCCCACTCCACTCCCACGAATTGTTGAGGTAGAGCACTGCCACCATCTGTCGCTTGCCCATCTCCATGAGCAGATAGTCCAGTCCGGCCAGTATGGTATCGTTATACACTCCGGGTGATACCTGCAGCGTGGGTTCCACCTTGGTCTTGACTCCCCGCTCACCGTCCGAGCCCACAAGGATGCGCAGGTTGTCGATGCCCATGCGCTTCATCTCGTCCAGCTCTTTCAGCAGGCGCTCACGATTGCCTCCCTGGCCCTCGGAACCCAGTATGGCACCATACCAGAAGTTGGTGCCTACATAATAATAAGGTTTGCCTGCGCGCACGAAGTGTCCGTTTTCCACCCGCACGAAGTTGTCTGTCTCAGTCTGCGGCTTCTGTTGGCAGGCCACCAGTGTGATGACAGCAGCTGCCAGTAGTAATAGTTGTCTTTTCATCAGAGTTATAGGTTTTAGTGGGATTATTGTCCATGATAGGCGATAAGTCCCTCCATGGGACTCTGCAGGATGTGTCCGATGTGGAAGTTCTCTTCCTGTGCAGCCTCTTCGAGCTGCCGCTGATAGGTGGAAGCCATAGACCCCACGAAATGGACGGGCAGGTCGGGCCGCTGGTAAGGCACGATGTTGGAACGGAAGAACTGCCGGAAGTTCTGCTTCACCAGGTCGCTGAGCAGCGGATTGGCTAGATGTTCCCTGATGTAAAGCGAAGTGGTGGCCAGGAACCGGTTGGCCATTGGCTCGCGGTATACCTTATTAATAACATCAGCCTGGGTCAGCTTCTGCTCCTTGAGATAGCTGTCGCGTATGTCGACGAACAAGGGATTCTTGAAGATGGCATTCATGAAGAGTCTTCCCAGCACCGCCCCACTGCCCTCGTCGCCCAGGATATATCCCAGAGCGGGCGTGTTCTGCACTATGCCGTTGCCGTCGTATAGACAGCTGTTGGCCCCAGTGCCCAGGATACAGGCGATGCCTTCCTCATGCTGGCACAAGGCGCGGGCTGCCGCCATGAGGTCACTCTGAATCTCATTTTTCTCTGACGGGAACACCTCGGCCAGTATGCGCTTCATCATCGGCACATGAGCCGGTGTGCAGCCACTGCCGTAGAAGAACACCTGTATCTGCGAGAGCAGTGGCGTCTCCAGCGCGCGCGAGTTGACGAGCGAGGCGCGCGAGAAGGTGGAGAGCTGCGGCAGCAGCTCGTGAGCCAGAATCTGACGGATGTCGTCAGTGGTCTGATGAATGGGCGTAATGCCCTGAGTGTGAAAAGTGGCCACGATATCCCAGCTATGGGGATGGGGCGAATGCAGAAGCGTCCAGTCTGTCTTGGTGCTCCCACTGTCGGCTATAAGTATCATCATTCTTTTCTTTTTTCTGCAAAGGTACGAAATAATTCTTAATTCTTAATTCTTAATTCTCAATTTTTTCGTACCTTTGCGCACAAAATCAAGCTACAATGAGGCGGACCATACTATTTATTGTCATCTTGCTGAGTGTGCTGCAGGCTCAAGCCGTGCTGAAGGAGAAAGATCTCAGCCAGACACTACAGATATTGCGCACGGAACTGACCGACTATCACCGTGACCTGTCGGAACGCATGGAGATGGACAGGAAGCAGAGCGAGCTGGTGCGCAGCCAGCTCATATCCATCATGAAGCGCTCGAACCAGATTTCGCTGATGCTCTATTCGCAGAAGCATGAATACCTGTTCGACCTGACCTATGCGTGTCATGAGGCCACGGAGCTCTACCAGGAATTCCGCCGCCAGCAGTTGCCCTTCAAGGCTTTCATGGGCAAGGCCGAGGGTGACATAGCGCGTTACGACTCGCTGATTACCAGCCTGAAGGCCATGCCGACCAATTTGTTCGACGCACGTACCAGTACCGACCGCAACGTGTGTCTGACACTGGCCTCGAGCATTCGCAACTCGCTGGAAGAAAACCGCGAGACGCTGCAGGAGTATATCAAGATCTACGAGCTGACCGACCAACGCCTGTCGCGAATGAACGACTATGCGCAGAAGCGCTACAACGACATCCAGACCAGTATCTTCAAGAACGGCGGCGACTCCTACTTCTCCATCCTGAAGAACTGGCGACGCTACTGGCACCAGATGACGGAGACCGTGAGCAAGAAGTACCAGCCCACAGACAACTCGCAATGGGACAGCCGCTGGATATTCGGTCTGCTGATTAGCGTCATCTTCTATGCCATCATTGCATCGGCACTCAACTTCGCAGCCATACGCTTCATAGTACCCCGGCGCTTCCGCACCGAGGAATTCATGAAGAAACGCGCCTGCATCACCATGGCCACCACCACCATCACCTTTGCGCTGATTCTGGGCGTCACGCTGGCTACGGTAGAGCAGAACTTCTTTATCATGGCAGCCAACCTGCTGGTCACCTATGCCTGGCTACTGGCCGTCATACTGATTTCGCTGCTGCTGCGCGTCAGCGGCGACCAAATCAAGAGTGCCTTCCGCATCTATACACCGCTGATAGTGGTAGGATTCCTCGTCATTGCCTTCCGCATCATCCTGATACCCAGCGAGCTGGTTAACATATTGTTTCCCCCTGTGCTGCTGGTCTGTGCCTTATGGCAGTGGAACGTCATCGGACGGCACAACCAGAACGTGCCTCGCTCGGATATGTTCTATACCTACATCTCGCTGGCGGTGTTCCTGGGCTCCGTGATATGCTCATGGACAGGCTACACGCTGATGTCAGTACAACTGCTCATCTGGTGGATCATGCAGCTGGCCTGCATCCTCACCATCACTTGCATCAGCCAGTATCTGAAGCTCTACAGCGAAAAACGACACCTGACCGAGAAACCCATCACCAAGACATGGGCCTACTACCTGATGTACAAGGTGATGCTACCTTCACTGGCCGTTGCGAGTGTCATGATCAGCATCTGGTGGGCGGCCGACGTGTTCAACCTCTCTGACCTCTGCTGGCGCATCTTCAACTATCACTTCATCAACCAGAAGAATTTCCAGATCAGCATCATCAAGATTACCATCGTGGTATGCCTGTGGTTTCTCTTCACCTACCTCAGCAAGACACTGCTCAAGCTCATCCACCTGCACTTCGAAACCACAGACCCCTCGACAGCAGAAAGCCGCACGGCCATGATGAAGAACGTCATCCAGATTCTTATCTGGGGAATGTGGGTACTGCTGTCGCTGAGCATCCTACATATCAGCGTCTCCTGGCTGCTGGCCATCACCGGAGGGCTGTCCACTGGTATCGGTTTTGCCTCGAAGAACATCATCGAAAACATCTTCTACGGTGCATCCCTGATGACAGGCCGCATCAAGGTTGGCGACTGGATTGAGGTGAACGGCACCATGGGCAAGGTAAGCAATATCAGCTACACCTCGACCGTCATCGAGTCGCTGTATGGAGAAATCATTACGTTCCAGAACTCGCAACTGTTCAGCAACAACTATAAGAACCTGACACGCAACCACGGCTATGTGCTGGCAGTGGTAAACTACGGCGTGGCCTACGGTTCAGACCTGGGGCAGGTGATGGAGCTGGTAGACACAGCTGTCAACCAGCACAAACACCGATTCACCGATAAAAAGAAGCAAGCCAAGTCGGTGGTGGGCGAACTTGCCGACTCGGGCATCAATCTGAAGATGTTCATCTGGGCTGAGGCTCCCAAGAAAGCCTACGTAGTGAGCGACACGCTGGAGCTCATCTACAACACCCTGAACCAGAACGGCATCGAGATACCGTTCCCACAGCAGGATGTACATATCAAGAGTTGATAGTTCGAGAGTGGAGAGGTGAGAAAAAAAGCAAAAAAGTTGCGAAAAGTTTGTGATTAGAAGAAAAATGCTTACCTTTGCAAGGTAATATGCATAACTAACTCTATGATGAGACAGACATTCATTGCAGGTCCCTGTGTGATTGAGTCGGCAGAACTGCTGGACATCGTAGCAGCCAAGTTGGTGGAAATCAACAAGGAACAGGGGACTGACATTATATTCAAGGCCTCGTTTGACAAGGCTAACCGCACGTCAATACGGTCTTTCCGAGGACCGGGCATCGACAGAGGGCTGCAGATGCTGAGCGACGTGAAAGAGAAATATGGTCTGCGGCTGCTGACCGACATCCACGAAGCCTGGCAGGCCCAGCCTGCAGGGGAAGTGGTCGACGTGCTACAGATTCCCGCCTTCCTCTGCCGCCAGACCGACCTGTTGGTGGCTGCTGCCAGGACAGGGCGCACGGTGAACATCAAGAAAGCTCAGTTTCTGAGCGGCCAGGATATGCGCTACCCGGTAGAGAAAGCCCGCGATGCCGGTGCCAGCGACATCTGGCTGACAGAACGGGGGAACATGATGGGATACAACAATCTGGTGGTGGACTTTCGCAATATCCCCGATATGCTGGAGTTGGTGCCCACCGTCATCATGGACTGCACCCACAGCGTACAGCGACCGGGGGGAGCCGGCGGGAAGACAGGCGGCGACCGCCGCTTCGTGCCGCAGATGGCTCTCGCAGCCAAGGCCTTCGGGGCCACGGGCTATTTCTTTGAGGTACACCCCACCCCAGACCAAGGTCTGAGCGATGCAGCCAACATGCTGGAGCTCGACAAGCTGGAAGGGCTGATAAAAGAACTAGTAAGAAACTAGCGGGACTAGTAAAACTAGTTGGACTAGTATGACTAGGACAACTAGGATAACTAGGAAAACTAGCAAAATATGACAAAATGACAATAAGAGAATACGCAATACAATGTATCCAAGATGAGGCACAGGCGGTGCTGAACCTGATACCCCAGATGGACGAAAACTTTGACCGCGCCGTAGAGCTGATTATGCAGTGTCACGGCAAGGTGATAGTTACAGGTGTCGGCAAGAGCGGACACATCGGTGCCAAGATTGCAGCGACATTGGCTTCGACCGGAACACCATCGTTCTTCATCAATCCGCTGGATGTCTTTCATGGCGACCTTGGCGTGATGTCGAAAGGCGATGTGGTAGTGGCCATCTCCAACTCAGGACAGACCGACGAGCTGCTGCGTTTCATCCCGATGGTGCTACACATGGAGATACCGATTATTGCCATGAGCGGCAATCCCAAGTCCCTGCTGGCCAAGTACTCCACATGCCATCTGAACATCAGCGTGGAGAAGGAAGCCTGTCCGCTGAATCTGGCTCCCACGAGCAGCACCACGGCAACACTGGTAATGGGCGATGCCCTGGCCGTGGCACTGATGGAGAAGCGCCATTTCAAGCCACAGGATTTCGCACAGTTCCATCCTGGCGGCGAACTGGGCAAGCGTCTGCTGACCACCGCTCAGGACGTGATGCTGACCGAGAACCTGCCACTGCTGACGGAGGAGATGCACCTGGGCGAGGCGATCATCCTGGTGAGCAAAGGCAAGCTGGGACTGGGAGTAGCCATCAAGGACGGCATCGTCAGCGGGCTCATCACCGACGGTGACATCCGCCGGGCCATGGAGCGTTGGCAAGCCGAGTTCTTCAACCGCACCGTGGGCGACATCATGACCCGCAATCCCAAGACCGTAGGACTCGAAGCCAAGATCTCAGACATTCAAAAGACAATGAACCAATATAAGATACATAACGTGCTCGTCGTTGACGAGGAACACCGACTGCTCGGTATCGTCGACCGCTACGCATGTGTACTATAAAAAGCAACAGAGACTATGAATAAGCTGAAGAAGATACTATTAGTCCTCATGCTGGCACTGCCCATGGCAGCTGCAGCTGTTTATCTGTTTAAAACCCTGGATGCAAGAAACGGCCTGATAAGCAGTCAGATCAACTGCATCCTGAAAGACCAGCGCGGCTTCGTGTGGTTTGGTACGCCTGCCGGTCTGTATCGGTTTGACGGCTACACCTTCAAGAACTTCCAGAGCAACTCGCAAGACGGCTCGTCGCTGTCGGACAGCTATATCGTCAGCCTGCAGGAGATGCTCGATGGCAACCTGTGGGTAGAGACTGCCGCCGGCTTCTGCATATACCACCCCCAGACAGAGAGTTTCGAGCGCGACCTGAAACAGGTATATGCCAGCATGGGCATCGTGGGTAAGCCCAATGTGGTGTATGTGGACCAGCACAAGAACTTTTGGGCCTCGATACCCAACAAAGGTGTCATTGCCTACAACATGCAGCAGCAGACCGACTACGAGTTCACCTATACCAACGACGCACATGGTATACCCCAGGGCAACATCGTATCCATTGGCGAATGTCGCGACGGTGTCATCCTAGTCTATGAAGACGGCCGACTGGTGTGCTGCGACATCATGCACCAGCAGCATACGGTGTGGCAGACGGACTACATTGCCGGCCACAACCTGCGCAAGAGCAAGAGCCTCAAGGTGTTTGCAGACCAGTCGGACAACATCTGGCTGTACGGTCAGGGTACACTGATGGTCTATAACAAGAATGCCGACAACTGGAACACGACCATCGGTGACCGTTTAGGACTAACCGGCATTGCCGTAGACCATAGCGTAAACGGAATGGCAGGCGACGGAAGAGGCAACATCTGGATAGGAACCGACCGTTCCGGCTTGGTACGCATTCACGTGAACAACTACGAGATGGAGTTCGTTGACCCCCGCAGCATCAACGACCACCGCATCAACGACGGAGCAATCGCCATACAGAGCGTCTATGTAGACGACACCGACTTGCTATGGGTAGGCACTGAGAAGTCGGGCGTGGCATACTACGGTGACAACATCTATAAGTTTGCCAGCAACCTGAACGGCGACATCACTGCCATCGCCCAGGCCAACGACAGTACCATATGGTATGGCACTGGCAACAAGGGTATCATAGGATATACCGGCACACTGGCCAGCAACAAGGTGTCGTGCATGGCCACAACCCCCGACGGTAGCCTGTGGGTAGGTTCGAAGCAGAACGGTCTGACCCGCATCCAGCACGGCATAGGCAAGATATACTCCATGGCTCGCGACAGCTCGCTGACCCTGATTGACGACCATATCAATGCGCTGTGCAGCGATAAGTCAGGCAACCTCTGGATTGCCACCAATGGCGGTCTGCAGGTGTTCAACCCCAAGATGAACACCTTCTCGTCGTACACCCGTGAGAATGGCATGCTGAACACCAACAACATCACCGCCCTCTGCTACGGCAAGAACAACAACATGCTCATTGGCTCGGCAGAAGGACTGATAGTACTGAACCTTTCGACGCGCGAGAAGAAAGTATTGACAGGTAACTCAACTAACTTAAAGCCTTTCACCAACAACTATATCACTCAGGTGTTCGAAGACTCCCGCGGTCTGATATGGGTGGGTACGCGTGAAGGCATCAACATCCTGAACCTGGAGGCCGACGAGCTGAGCCAGCTGACAGAGAAAGACGGCTTGTGCAACAACTCGATATGCGGTATTGCAGAAGACAAGAACCACAACATCTGGATCTCTACCAGCAACGGAATCAGCCGTATTGTCATCCAGCGCAACTACGAGGACGGGACCTTCAACTACGGCATCTACAACTACAGCGTCTACGACGGTCTGCAGAGCAACGAGTTCAACCTGGGTGCCATCATGACGCGCCGCGACGGCAACGTGGTCTTTGGCGGTCTGTATGGTGTCAACTGGGTACGCGAGAGTGGCAGAGATGATGCGGAGTCGCTTCCACGAGTAATGCTGACACAGCTTTTGGTGGGAGAAGAGGAAATCAAGATTGGACACGAATACAATGGACGAGTATTGCTGACCCAGGCCCTGAACGAAAGCAGCAAGATAGAGCTGGCCAACTCGCAGAATGACATTACCATCAAGTTTGCCGCTGGCAACTACAACCAAGGCGAGCGCCTGCAGTTCATGTACTGGATGGAAGGCCTGCATAACGACTGGCGCAATGGTGATGCCTTGCTGCACGGTGTGCGATTCCAGGATCTGTCCAGCGGCAACTACACGCTCCATGTGAAGGCGGTAAGTGCCAATGGTGCCCTGAGCAACCAGGAGCGAACAATAGAAATTGTTGTCGACCGTCCTTGGTGGATATCATGGTGGATGCTTACAGTGTATCTGGCCGTTATCATACTCGCCATTATCATCTGGCGCTATGGCTATAAGAAGCTGAAGAAGATGTGGGCAGGCAAACGCACCGTCATTGACGAACTGAAACGACAGCGCGAGGAAATCAAGATGACCAGCGACGAGCTGCGCCAGCCCATGGCCCGTATGACCTCTATCATAGGCAACCTGGCCATGCAGATGGACAACGCAGAGGGACAGGAGCAGCTCAACTCGCTCCACTTCCAACTGCTGCAGGTCATTACCCGTATCTCGGAAATGCAGTCGACACTGGAGAATCCCGAGAAGAAAGCCGAGTCAAGTGCCAAGGACAAGATGGAGCTGAACGACCGGGGCGAAGTAGCCCTGATCTCCGATCCTTCGGTAAAGGAGCTGACTGCCGACATCAAGCCGCTGCGCTTCGAGAGCCAGCAGAAGAAGTTCGTGGTGGTATTCATCGACAATAGCCGCGAGTTCCTTACATTCATGCGAGCCCACCTGCACGAGGCATACGACTTCCATGCCTACGATAATATCAAGGCTGCCCTGCCCGATATCGAGATGCTGAATGCCGACCTTGTAGTCTGCAAGCAGGACATGGACTACATGTCAGGTAGCGAGCTGTGCAACCAGTTCAAACAAGACCCACGCCGCAGCAAGACCAAGTTTGTGCTGCTCACCGATGGGGTGCTGTCACAAGAAGACATGGTAGACCAGAACATCACGCTGGCAGCCGACGACTATCTGGCCAAGCCGTTCAACATTGCCGATGCCGTGATGCGGTTCAACAAGCTGATGGGCCTCGGTCCTATCGAGATGGAGAACGCCACCATTGAGGGTCGCGAGACCCGCCGTCTGGAGAGCCGCAATGCCAGTATGACCACCGCCTCGTTCAACTACAACGATGTGGGCCAGGGCAAGCAGCTGCCCGCTGATGGCCAGCCAGAAACTGCTCCGCACGAGGAAGAGCAACAGCCGGTTGCACAGGAGGAGCCCGTGAACCAAGGCATGATGCTCATGAAGCAGTACTATGGAGACAACACCATTGGCGACTACTCCATGAACAACGCCATGGACCAGCAGCTGATGCGCAACGTAGAGCAGTTTGTGCTACAGAACATGAGCCGCGGACAGATTAGCCTGGAAGAGATGGCATCGGCCATGGGTATGGGACGCGTACCGTTCTATCACAAGATTCGCGCCCTGACCACAAAGACTCCTGCCGAGATAGTGCGCGAACTGCGACTGAAACATGCCTGCACACTGCTGGTAAGTACCAACATCAACATGAGCGAGCTGGCCATCAACGTGGGATTCCAGACCGCAGAGAACTTTGCAAGCATCTTCAAGGATAAGTTTGGCATGACCCCACTCGAGTATCGAATGAAATATAAAAGGTAATCATTTATAATGTTTTCAGGAAAACTTAATTTGCTACTGTCTGTGTTCCTGTGCCTCTGCATTCCCAGAGCCACCCAGGCACAGACCAGCGACTCATTGATTGTAGAAACTCTGCGACAGAGTGGCATCCGATTCTCACACGACAACAGCGTCACACTGCTGATGTCCGGACAACAGAAGTTCGACGACATGTTCAAGGCTATCCGTCAGGCAAAGAGCAGCATTCATCTGGAGTACTTCAACTTCCGCAACGACTCGATAGCCTCACTGCTGTTCGACATCCTGCGCGAGAAGCGCAGCGAGGGTGTTGAGGTTCGTGCCATGTTCGACGGTTTTGGCAACGACAGCAACAACCAGCCCCTGAAGAAGCACCATCTGAAGGCGCTGCGCCAGGACAGCATCGAGATAGTGGAATACTCCCCTATCCGCTTCCCCTGGGTCAACCATATCTTCGGGCGCGACCATCGTAAGATTGTAGTCATCGATGGCAAGATAGCCTATACGGGCGGCATGAATGTGGCCGACTATTATATAAAAGGTACGGAACAAGTAGGAGAATGGCGCGATATGCACTGCCGCATAGAAGGCGATGCCGTCAACGAGCTGCAGGCCATCTTCCTGCGCATCTGGAACCGCACTACAGGACAGGACGTCCACGGCATGAAATACTATCGCGGAGGAACGCCAACGGTGTTCCATGGCCTGAAGCCCGACACCACGCACACGGCAGGCCGCAAGATGGTGGGCATCATCAATCGCGAGCCCCATGTGACACCTAAGATTATGCGCACCTTCTACATCAATGCCATCGACCAGGCCAAGGACTCCATCCACATCATCAACCCCTACTTCACCCTGATACCCACCTTGACACGAGCCTTGACCCGTGCCATCCGAAGAGGTGTGAAAGTGGAAATCATGCTGTCAGCCAAGAGCGACATTCCCCTCACGCCCGACTGCGCCCTCTACCAGGCCCACAAGCTGATGAAGCGGGGCGCTACGATATGGCTTTACAAGCCCGGGTTCCACCATTCCAAGATTATGATGATTGACGGGCGATACTGTACGGTAGGCAGCACCAATCTCGATGCCCGCAGTCTGAAGTGCGACTTTGAGGAGAATGCCGTCATCGTCGACCCGGCAACTACCCGGGAGCTGGACGACATGTTCTGGCGCGACAAGCAGAAATCATTTCTGCTGACCCCGCAATCGTGGGATGAGTTCCGTACGGGCTGGCAGAAATTCGTAGGATGGTTTGCCCATCTGCTGCAACCCCTGCTCTAAGGCACGGGGGAAGACTACCCGTTTATTGCAGCCTGCATCATCATCGTTTCCACACGACCGATACCATGCTCATGAAGCCACGCTTCGTCCAGCCTGTTGCAGCCCTTCAGCAGCCTGGCGGCTTCGTCGACACGTCCCTGCAGCCACAGGCAATAGCCATAGTTGGTCTTATCCTCCTGGGCAGCATGCTCGCCTGCCAGTACTTGCTGATAGACCCTGTCTGCCTGTTCCAGCTTGCCAGCACATGTCAGGGTCCATGCCAGCACTCTGTTCACCCGTTGGTCGTCGGGATGTTCGTAGTTCAGTTGGAACAGCGACTGCAAAGCCTCGTCATAGTCTTTCAGCTCCACCTGGCATACCGCCTTGTTCAGCATATATCCCGTCTTGCCAGGATTAAGCAACAGCAGACGGTCGTAGTCGGTCAGCGCATCTTCATAGAATCCGTTCTCGTAACTCCATCGGGCATGCCCCACCAGAGCCCGCACATTGTCGGGCTCTAATTCCAAGGCCTCAGCGAACTGCTTGGTCCAAAGGAAATACTGCACATCGCGCATCTCCTGGGGGAACGTATCGAGCAACTGCTGAGCGGCAGTCTGGTGATTCTTCTTCAGCAGCAAAGCCACCACCTCACGCTTATAGGCTTCCAGCGGGGTAGTCCTGAACAGTTCCGACCCGAAGAACAGGCACATGCCCAATTCGTTCTTCGCAGTGTCAAAGGGATTGCACAGGGCTGAGCGGTTGGGAAACAGCTTGAAGAAGCGGTACAGGTCCATCAGGTAGTTACGCCTGATATAGGCAGGATCACTATACTCAGAGCGTGATGGCTCAAATTCCATTGGCGATACCTCACCACTTTGGAACATCTTCCGCATCTCCGCCGGCAGGTTGTTGATCACCTGCTGCATGGCTATCAGCAACGAATACTTGTCATTATTGCAGAAAGGACCTTTGTTCAACAGTTTGTCTACCATTCTGTTGTCTTCCAACCGCTCCACGTATTGGGCAATATCAGGATGCTGCATATAGAAAGGCACCAGCCAGTTGCTCATGTCGTAGAAGAACGGATAGCGCTTGATCTGTGAAAAACCGCTGAAGAAGATGTCGGTCCCCTGTTTCTGCATATCCATGAGCCGCTTGGCATTGGCTTCCAGCTGCTCCATACGCCGTTCCTCGGCATCGGGGTGCAAAGCATCTTCCAGCTCGTCTTCCTCCACCTCCTCCAACCCTTTGGGAGTCATGCGGAATCCGCCATTCTTCAGGTTGGACATGATGACATCGCTCACCTCCTTGCTGTCTTCTTCTACATTGAGGGCATATACCAGCTGTATCTGCAGTTCTGTCAACTCCCTGCACACCTGCTCCGACTGTAGCAGGTCGGCCACCAACTCGCGCTGCTCGGGATAGATGTCTACGAAGTCGTCGTCAATACCCATTACCCAGCCCACCAAAGCACGTTGGCGGACCTCCTCTGCCAGAGACTGGCGATAGACGGAAACCAGAAGTCTGAACTTCACCATATCGAATCGGTTCATCAGCGACAGCATGACGGCCGATACCAGCAACTGCTGGTCTTTGACATCCACCGTCGGAGAAAGCAGCAGAGCCTCCATGGTCTTGCCCACCCCCTCCGTCCAAATACGCGATGTCACGATATAGTTGAACAGTGCATTCATCTGTTGCTGGTGCTGCTTGTAAATCTGCAGGCCTCTCTCCTTACGCAGGTTTTCTGGCTCCAGCTCCAGCATGGCCACATCGGTGACAAAGCCCTCCAACTCCTGCCGGATAGCATCGAGCGACCAGGTGTATTCCGACTGTCTCACTTGCTGATAGACCCCCTGCAGATAGGATGACGCACTTAAATGGCGATGAATGGCAATATTGGCACAGAGCACGTACACTCGTTGCAACAGCTTCTGATACTGCAAATGGCGCTGCGGATCGCTGACCCCCTGCCGCCAATAGCCTTCCATCAGCTGGTATTCTTCCTTCATCACATCCAGGCGCTCCTTGGTCTGCGGGTTGGGCCATGCAGAGAGATAAGTCTCCGTCTCTGCTATCGCAAGTCCTACGTTGCCGGCAATCAGCTGTTTGAAGATGCGTTCCAAGGAAATATCTGTCGTACCCATCTCTTACCTCCTCCTTCTGCCTTTTCCCTTCCTTGCCTTGCCCTTCTCACTCTTGGCCTTGTCTTCTTTCGCGCTTTTTGACGACGGCAGCACCTTCGCCAGCCACTTCTCAGCCAGCAGGACATCCTGCTCACGCGGACCCTGAGCATGCTCGAATCTCAGATTGTCGGGCAGCGAGTCCAGCATGTTCTGTTTCACCTTACACCGCTTGGCAATCAGGAGTTTGTAATGACGTACACCATATTTATTAATAGAGTCACAGGCCTGGTTCCAGGCTTTCGTCAGCAACTGCAGCTGATGACTGCGTTCAGGGTGCTGCATCTCCTTCTCGCGGAACACCAGCACACCCAGTCTGAGGTCTTCCTTCCGGGTGTCATACACCACGGTATGTTTCAGCATCCTGGCCGCCGTAGCCCAAGGCTCAGCCATCCATTGCGCGTCCATCTCGTTATTCTGCAGCATCAGCAGGCGCACACTCACATCATTGATTTGCACCTTGAACACGCGGTCCCTATCCAGCTTGACCGAGTCCACCACCCGGTCTGTCAGCAGGTCGGTAGCCGAGTAGCGTGTCATGGCCACCATCTTGTCGTCCAGCTGCTTCAGCTGGCGCACACGGGCATTGCGGTTGGTCAGCAGTTGCCAGTGTCCGTTGGTGGCAGCCACATAGCGTAGCTTCATCCCCCGCCGTTCCATCCGCTTGGACCGCACCAAATCACTGATGGCACCTTCCACCCTGCCCCGCTCCAGCGCAGTGTCGCAGTCCATCTGCGCCATATAGTATTTCAGGCGCACACCACCACGCAGCGTGTCGAGCAACTGGTATGACTCCGCCACGTAGAGTGGCAGACAGTCCAGCGTAGGCATCACTGCAATCTTCAGCGCAGCAGAGTCTTTGCGTGCCGCGGCACGGCGCTGCTCGCGGCTGATGCGTTTTGTCTCCTCATACGACTGTCCGCATGCCACCAACAGCAGCAGACAGCCCAAAAGCATAACTGTTTTCTTCATTTTCGTTGCAAAGGTACAAAAAAGTTTAGAGTTAAGAGTTGAGAGTTGAGAGAAATTTTGCAATTTTGCAGACGATTGCAAATCTAACGCGCATTTCTGTGTTTATCCGGCATTCCTCTCACCGCCTACCAAAACGAGTAAGAGCCAGGACGGGTCACCTGCATAATCGTGTGGATTAACCAAAGATCTTGAATAGTTGAGTAGATCAGGGGACTCGCATATAGCTGGTAGTGGTTATGCAGGGAGATGCCTCGGTTTTCTCCCTATGATGCCATATTGTAGCCATGCTCAAGGGTATGGTATGTGTATGGCATGTGTATGGTATGTGTATGGCATGTGTATGGCATCTCCTTGCCTGAAGCGACTCTAAAGCGATGCAAAAATATGTGTAATAGGTCGAGAATTTTCTGTTTTTCTTGCATTGTGGTTGTTTTTGTTAGATCACGGGGGCGGTTCGGATCACGGGGTCGGTTCGAACCGACCCCGTGATCAAGATTCTGCGCTACGTCGTGCTGGTGTACGGCGCAAGCCTGTTTCTATAGACTCACATACTGACATCCTTCCACTCTCCTTCGACGGCGGTCATTTCGTCGTTGCGCCCCACGCCTGTGATTTCTACGGAGCCGGAGCCGACAAGCAGTCTTTGGCTTGCTGCTATCTGAAGGATGTGCAGCGATGGTTTCTTGTAGTGTCTCATTGCTTGGATTGCTTGGTCATGGTTAGTGTGGTGGCGTAATATTGGCCGAACTCCAGGCGGGCGCTCTTCTTACAAGTATAGGTGTCGCTGCCTACGGTGGCCGTAAATGTGTATGTGGGCAGTGTGCGCTTAGTATTACCTGACAAGAAGTCGGCCATCGAGAGGAATACGACGTTTGTCTTGCCGTCCAGGGTGGCCGTCAGCGTGACGGGTGCGTCGTGTATGGCTTCCCAGTTGTTGTCGTAGCCCTTGACGAGGCTGTTGTCGGCCGACACCGTCAGCTTGGTGGCGTTCAGGGCGTTTTGTTCTGTGTCCTCCAGTATAAAGCGGCAGATGGAGCGCAGCGCCTGGAAGGTGGGCTGCTTGGTGGTCAGCGTGTGCGTGTCGGGATCAATGGCCTCGATGGTGATGTCGGCGTAGAGCAGGTCGTATTTCGCGGCCAGCGTGGCCAGTGTGCCGTCCTGTCCGTCGTAGAATGTCGGCGAGAGCTCCTGGGTGTAGAGCCACAGCTGTCCGCCGTTGCTGAAAGTGCCAGTGACGCTGCCCGACAGGGTGGTGGTGCCGCCGCTGGTCTGGGCCTTCAGCGTGCCTACGAGGTTCATGGTGGGGTCCGTGGTGCCCGTCTGCTGGTAGACAAACACCTTCTCGCCTGCTGCCCACGACTCGGTGAGCGTCTTGTAGCCGTTGGTCAGCGTCAGTGCCCTGGTGCTGCCGTCGGCAGGTGTCACGTGCAGGGTCCATGTGCCGTAGGCCGACTGTCCGGGGTCATCGGTCGTGTAGGCCGTGTCGCTGCTGTCGCCGCAGCCCCAGAGGACTACGGCCAGCAGCAGCAATAATAGGTGAAAACCGTTTCTTAGGTGTGTCATCGCTTAATCCTTCACGGCATTGACGGTAGAAATCTCGGTGGTCGAAGCCTGTTCGGTCTTGCCCTGCTTCACCTTCACGTTTTCATACTTCCAGCGGCCCAGCAACTTGTTGCCCTGGTTGGCGTTGCGCGTCTCGAAGGTCACGGTGTATGTGCCTTCCGGCAACACACGCTTGGCCACCTCGTTGACGTTCCATGAGTTGATGACGGAGTCCACCTTCTCGCCCTTCTGGTTGTAGTAGCGGATGTTGCACATGGTGTTGTTGGCCGCGTTCTTCAGGGCTATGATGCCCCACGTGGTGCGGTTGGGAATCTCCAGCGTCTTGATGCGGGGCTCCTTGTCTTCTATCTCGTAGTCGGCGCGGTTGCTGTCGTACTGCTTGGCGCCACGCCAGTGGTACCATGAGCTGTAGGTAACCTTCAGCTTGACGCGGAAGCGGTGGCGCGTGGTGCTGTTGTCGTCGACTCCGCCCTTGCCATTGGGAATATACCATATCCAGGCGTTGCGGGCCACAAACTCCGTGCGGCAGTTGGTGGGGAAGTTTTCATCGTCGAGCTTCTCAGGCTCCGTGCCACCATGGTCCTTCAGCTTGACGTTGTTGGTCCAGTAGGTGTACTTCACGGTCTTGTCGTCGTTCTGGCGGGCAAACTCGATGTTGTTCAGCGTGTAGTTCTCGCTACTGGTGCATTGGAAGCTGAAGCCGGCAGTGCCATGGACGTCGGCACCGGCATTCGGGCCGCCCCATTTGTATCCGCCAGTAACAGAGAAATTCATGCCCCACGAGAATCCGTTGCTGTACGTCATGGCGTTCACCTTGTTCTCAGGAATGGGCGCGGTGTAGAACCGCAGGCCGTCGACGATGTTGTCGTTTTTCTCGTTGAGCAGGTCGGCGGTCACCTCCATCGACTTGAACCAGTAGCCGAAGATACGGTCGGCCGACCAGAAGTGGCTGCCCTGATAGGCACCCCACATGGCATCGTTCTTGGGGGTCACCGAGCCTGTGACGACATAGTAGTCTCCGGCGAAGTCGTCGCCGTTGCACTTTCCGGCATGGGTGGGGTAGATGTGGTACTTGACGCTGACCACGCTGCTCTTGTTCAGGTAGTCCCACGTGCCGCTGGGGTTATACTTGGTGATGGCCTTGTTGAGACTGACGGGCACGTCAAACTGGTATATCTGTCCCTCAAAGTTCAGGTTCTTCTTCAGCGCCGAGAGGTTATAGTCATCGTTGCCAGCGCGGCGCTGGGCCATGGCGGGCGCATTGGTGCTGGCCTTCTGCTCGTCGCGGAGGGCGAAGGTGGTCTCGAGCCAGTCGATGAACGAGGTCATCTGGATGTTGTAGTAGTTCTCGTTACGCTCCGACTCGTTGTCGTAGTCGTAGATGTTCTTATAGGTGGCGGGAACCTGCTGCTTGGCCTCGTCAGCCTGCACGGCAGCCAGCTCCTCAGCGTTCATGGCGCGGCTCTCGTCGTAGACGTAGTTGCCGCTGAAGTCGTCCTCGTCAAAGAGCGTGTAGTGGAAGCCGAAGCCGGTCTCGGCCACCAGCAGTTCAGTAAACTGGGGGTTGTCGTTCGATATGTCCAGATACTCCTTCTGCTCGTTGGGGTCGGCCTTGCCGGGTCGCATAAACACGACGATGCCGCCACGCTCCAGTAGCTGGTCCGTCTTGTCGCTGTTGGCGTATTCCGAGGCCGCGTCTACGAAGGCTATCTCGGCCTGGTCGATGTCGTTGACCTGATTGGTGAAGCGGCTGTTGATGACCGCCTGCAGGTCGGCATCCTCGTTGTCGATGCCTGAGATGAAGGTAGGCCGCGTACACTTCTTCCAGTTGGCGTTGGGGTTCACTTCGTGGCTGTTTTCACCTTCATGGGTCCAGCTACTGTCGTTGCTGTTGTCGTCCTTGCACGAGGTGACGGTCAGTGCGCATCCGGCCATGACGGTCAGGAACAGCAAAAGCTTTGCTCTCTTCATTGTTGTCTAATTCCTTAATTCCGCAGCACTTTAGTTTAACTTTCTTTATAAGTTCCTGAGCAACAAA
>CAMNPM010000014.1 GCA_946548065.1 uncultured Prevotella sp.
GGGTCACTTCTTCTTTTTATAGGGTCCGCGCGGCCCGAAGTTAAATCCGAAGTAGATACTCAGGTCGCCAAAGATATTGTTGGTGGCAAAGCGCGACTTATGATAGTTGTATGCCCTGACGATGGCCGACACGCCGCCATACCAGCGGGTGTTGTTCCAAACCAGCGCAAAGCGCCCGATGCCGTCGATGTTGAAGTTGCCGAAGTTGAATCCCTCGGCCCGCTCGCTCTCATCCTCCGAATACGAGTTTTTGTAGGCCAGCGCCAGCGACAGGCTGGAGCTCAGCAGCCAGTTGCGGGCAAACACCCAGTTGTACGCATATCCCACCGATGCGTTGATGTTGCGATACTTCACTTTCTCGAAGTTGAATGCGCTGTCCAGCTGCACGTCACGGCCCAGCTTCTCCTTGGCCAGCTCTTCCATCCGACGGTAGTCGAAGGCTATGTGGTGGGTGTTATACCCCAGTCCGGCCATCCAGGTGCCGCAGCTGATCTTCTGGCACGAGCTCTGCGCGAAGGCGGCAGGATAGGAGAAGTGGCGGTAGTTGAAGATGTAGTAGAGGTTCAGTCCCGTGATGCTGACCTCCAGTCCGTCGAACGCCACGCCCTCCAGCTCTCGCGTGTCGATGCCCTTGCCCATGTCCGCACTGCGTATCTTGTAGTTGTTCACCGTTCTCCGATAGAAAATGTCGGCTCCGAAGCGGGCGCTGTATATGCTGGCGTCGAGCTCTATGCGGGGCGTCTTGCTGAAGATGTTCAGGTTGCGCAGGTCGATGGTGTAGCCCAGGAATATCCAGCGCCACCCGAAGTAGGGGCCTATGCGGATGTCGGTCTGCGGAGCGAAGGTAATCGACTGTCCGTCGCGCCCCGTAGTGCTCAGGCGGTAGTAGTCGAAGGTGGTCACCGACTGCAGCATCAGCGCCCAGTTGTAGTGCTGCGGCTCCACATAGGCGGTGTCCTGGTCGCTGAAGCTGTCGACGAGCCGCGCCAGCCAGCCTTTCTTCTTCGGCTCCGAGGTCGGGAGTGGGGTCGCCATCCCCGGCTGCTCCATCGTCAGCGTGTCGCGGGCTTGAGCCACAAGCGCATCGCCAGCAAAGGACATCAGTGCCGTCATCAGCATCACTATCAGCAACAACCCACGCATCACTCCGCCCTAGAATTTTCCAAGTATACGGTCCAGCGCCCAGTTGACGGGAGTGGCACTCACACTAGTACAGGTGCAGACGCTGATGCCCTGCAGGTGCTCTATGACATTTTTGATGATGGGATACTGCACGTAGGGAGGATTAGGCACCGCTATGCTCTCCTCACCATATAGGGTATGCAGGCGGATGGGCTGGAAGTCGAACACCGAGAAGCTCACCGACCCACGGTCGCCCATCAGCTCAATGCGGTCTTCCTGCGACGACTCATGGGCCACGAAGCACCACGACCCTGAGCCGGGCAGACCGTTCTCAAACTGGAAGCAGGCCGTCACCGAGTCTTCTGCCTCGTACAGGCCCCCTCGGTTGGCACAGATGCCACGGGCCTCCGTAATGACACCGAAGAGCTGCTGCAGGAAGTCGAGCTGGTGGGGAGCCAGGTCGTAGAAGTAGCCGCCGCCAGCCACATCGGGCTGCAGCCGCCAGGGCAGCGAACCGTCTGCCGCACGGTCGGCATCGCGGGGAGGAACGGCGAAGCGCACCTGCACGTTCACCACCTTGCCGATGACTCCGCGCTCCACAATCTCCTTCACCTTCAGGAAGTAAGGCAGATAGCGACGGTAGTAGGCCACAAAACAAGGCACACCCGTCTCCTCCGACACGCGGTTCACCCTGACGCAGTCCTCGTATGCCGAGGCCAGCGGCTTCTCCACATACACTGGCTTGCCTGCCTTCATGGCCATGATGGCAAAGGTGGCATGACTCGACGGAGGGGTGGCAATGTACACCGCATTCACCTCCTCGTCGTCTATCAGCTCCTGGGCATCGGTATACCAGCGCGGTATCTTGAAACGCTCGGCATAGCTGCGCGCACGACGCTCACTGCGGCTCATCACCGCTACAACACTTGAGCCCTCTACCTCAGAGAATGCCGGCCCACTCTTCTTCTCCGTCACCTCACCGCAACCGATGAAGCCCCACTTGATATTTTTCATAATTCGCCTGCAAAGATACGAATTTTTTCTTAATTCTTAATTCTTAATTCTTAATTTATTCGTACCTTTGCAGGCAAAAACAACAAAACACAATGGAAAAGCAACAAGATACCACTCCGCTGAAGGTGCGCAGCTTCCGCAAGGTGCTCACCACTGGCTACCAGCACTATACCAGCCACTTCCGGGCATTCTTCAAGGCTTCCTGGCTCATCGCCCTGCTTACGGCTCTGCTCTTCGGAGCGCTGGCCACAGCCCTACTCGTCTACCTGCCGCTCACACTGCTGGCACCCATCTTCCTATGCCTCATGCCACTGGCCATCCCCGTGGTGTATGCACTCATACGGCGACTGCTCAAACGACAGCAGCAGTTCTGGTTCACGCGCAACGGCAACTTCCGACTGCACCTGCGCCACTGCGGACTCATCGTCGCCGTCATGCTCAGCAGCACGCTGCTCACACTCCTGGCCAGCTGCCTGCTACTGATGCCCGCTGCCATACTCTGTCTGGCCAACATGCAGGCACTGCAGGGCATGCTCATCGGTGACCCGTCAGGTATGCCCAGCTATATGATAGCTCTCACCTTCGCCACCTTCGTATTCACGGCATTCATGCAGTTCTACGTCAGCCAGCCGCTGCTCGTACACCACTACTTCGCCTGCGGCTCCGTAGATGCCCGCGAGGCTGAACGCCGCAACGCCGGCATCAACTAAAGCACAAACCAACACCACATTATGAAGAAAATACTATTCATCGACCGAGACGGCACCATCATCCGCGAGCCTGCCGACGAGCAGATTGACTCGTTCCAGAAACTACAGTTCGTGCCGCGCGCCATCAGCAACCTCGTATTCCTGCGTCAGCACACCGACTATCTGTTCGTCATGGTCAGCAACCAGGACGGACTGGGCACCGATGCCTTCCCTGAAGACACCTTCTGGCCAGTCCATAACTTCATCCTCGACACCCTGAAGGGCGAGGGCGTAACGTTCGACGACATACTCATCGACCCCCACTTCCCTGAGGACAACGCTCCCACGCGCAAACCCAATACCGGACTGGTGGAGAAATACATGAACACTGCGGAGTACGACATCGAGCACTCCTTCGTCATCGGCGACCGCGACACCGACCGCCAGTTTGCACAGAACATCGGCTGCGGCTTCCTGCAGATAGGCGACTGGGACCGCGCGGCAGCCATCGCCTACGGTGGCGAGCGAACGGCAGAGCTGCGACGCACCACCAAGGAGACCGATGTCTACGTCAAGCTCGACCTCGACGGCAACGGACACTGCGACATCCAGACCGGACTGGGATTCTTCGACCACATGCTCGAACAGATTGGCAAGCACGGTATGATCGACCTCACCATCCACACCCGTGGCGACTTGAACGTCGACGAGCACCACACCATCGAGGACACTGCCCTCTGCCTGGGCGAGTGCCTGCTGAAAGCCCTGGGCGACAAGCGAGGCATTGAGCGCTACGGCTACTGCCTGCCCATGGACGACAGTCTGTGCCACGTATGCCTCGACTTCGGAGGCCGACCCTGGCTCGTCTGGGATGCCCAGTTCCATCGCGAGCGCATAGGCGACGTACCTACAGAGATGTTCTACCACTTCTTCAAGTCGCTCAGCGACACTGCCCGCATGAACCTCAACATCCGCGCCGAGGGACAGAACGAGCACCACAAGATAGAGGGCATCTTCAAGGCCCTGGCCCGCGCACTCAAGATGGCCGTACGCCGCGATGTCTACCACTATGAGCTCCCCTCTACTAAGGGAGCATTATAACCCCACACCCACAACAAGCATGAAGAAAATCTTCCGTCGTCCACTGTCGCTGATGGCATGCTCCTGCATCGCCAGCATAGCCACACTGGTGCTCTACAACATCCCGTTCTTCCAATACGTCGCTGCCAATACCAATGCAACTGCAGCAGGCAGTGCATTCCTGATGGCATCGCTCGTAGTCATCATGCTGGCCGTCAACTTCATGATGACCTATCTCACCCTGTTCCTCCTGCGGAAGGTAGGGCGCATCCTGATGGCCGTCATCGCCGTCATCAATGCCACGGCCGTCTACTTCATCATCACCTACAACGTCATCATCGACGCCACCACCATCAGCAACGTCTTCAACACCCGCTACTCTGAGGCATCGGGCTTCTTCAGCTGGTCGCTGTGGCTCTTCATCGCCGCCCTGGGTCTGCTGCCCGCACTCTGCTGCCTGCTGCAGCCCATTGTCTACGGCAAGGCCCGCAGGATGCTCGTCTGCTGCGGCAGCGCACTGGCCCTCACCCTCGCCGTGGCTCTGGCCAACATCAACCAGACGCTGTGGATCAGTCAGCACGACACCGAACTGGGGGCACTGCTGCAGCCCTGGTCCTATCTGGTCAACACCATCCGCGTGGTCAGCCAACAGCAAGACAAGCAGGCTGAGGAAATCAAACTGCCGGCAGGCACCATCACCGACCAGGACAAGGCCGTCGTGGTGCTCGTCATCGGCGAGTCGGCACGCAAGGCCAACTTCCAGCTCTACGGCTACCAGCGACCCACCAACCCGCTGCTCTCCAGGCAGCAGGGACTGCACGTCTACCAGGCCAACTCCTGCGCCACCTATACCACTGCCGGCACCAAAGCCATCCTCGAACCCAAGAACAGTGACGATCTCTACGAGCTGCTTCCCAACTACGCCTTCCGCCTGGGAGCCGACGTAGTGTGGCGCACCTCCAACTGGGGCGAACCACCCATACACATCGACGAATACCTGACCGACGGCGAGCTGGCAAAACGCTATCCCAGCGAGGACTCCCACTACGACGGCATCCTGCTGGCTGGACTCCGCGAGCGCATCGAGTCGAGCAACAAGAACAAGGTGCTCATCGTGCTCCATACCAGCACCAGCCACGGACCCAACTATGCCGACAAATATCCCAAACAGTTCGAGCACTTCAAGCCCGTAGCCAAGAACGTCGAGGAAGGCGAGAAGCACCTCGACCAGCTGGTCAACGCCTACGACAACACCATCCGCTATACCGACTTCATGCTCGACAGTCTGATCAACACCCTACGCGGCATGACCGACTGGAAGACTGCCATGATCTTCATCTCAGACCACGGTGAGTCGCTGGGCGAGAAGGGAATGTTCATGCACGGCATGCCCATGCGGCTGGCCCCCAAGGTACAGTACGAGATACCCTTCCTGGTGTGGACCTCCGAGGGCTTCCGTCGCTATAAGCCCACCGCACCTGACGGACCGTCGCCTGCCGAAGGCCAGCTCCCCACCCTTCTTGAACAGCACTATATCTTCCATTCCGTGCTCAACCTGCTATCCATCAAGTCGCCCGCCTACGACCCCGCGTTCGACATCTTCGAGACACCGTAGCCACCCCATCAGCCACCGCCATAGCGGCGGCGGTCGACCTTGCCGTTGAAAGTTCGCTCCACACGGTCTGTTAGTTCGTAGAGCTGGGGAACCTTGTAGTCTTCGAGGCAGGACAGCAGATGCCGCGCAAGCAGACGGCGCTGCAGCTCCTGCCCGGGCTGCATGACGAGCAGGAGCTTCAGAGCCCGTCCGGCGACGGGGTGCTCTACGGCTATGCAGACGCAGTCCTGAACACCGGGGAACGACAGTGCAGCCTGTTCCACCTCAACAGGGTCCACTTTATATCCTCCCACGTTGATGATGTCTCCGGCGCGACCTTGCAGGTAGAGCATACCGTCAGCATCCATCCGTCCGATGTCAGCGGTATAGAGCATACCGTCTTTCAGTATGGCCGAGGTAGCCTCAGGGTCGCCCGCATATCCAGTCATAAGCGTGTCACCGCTGCAGGCTATGAAGCCCTGCGGAGTGACGGCAACCAGCGAGTGTAGCATGGGCCTGCCGACACAGCCTGCGAGACAGCGCCCGTCGTTGAAGTTGTAGGTACATACGATGCCCGTCTCCGTGGACGCGTAGGTATTGTAGAGCCGTGTGTGGGGCAGCAGGCGACAGAGAGCTGCCATGTCGGCGGGCGATATGGCAGCGGCACCCGTCTCTATGAAGTCAATCTTGTGTTCGAGCGCGGCCAGACGGTCGGCACCCCACAGCAGCAGCATGCGTATGCAGGCAGGCACGAGGAAAGTGGCGGTGCGGCTGGCATCAGGAAAGTCGAGAGCAGAGAAGAAGCAGTTGATGTCCTTCAGTCCGTCGACGATAACGAGCGTGGCTCCGGTCATGAACACGGTATAAGCCTTGGAGAGCGTGCCAAGATGGTTGAGCGGTCCGCTGGCGACGAAGGCCAGGTCTGAGGTATATCCTTGTCCACTGACCAGATTTTCGGCATTGGCTACCATGGCGCGATGGCTGACGATGACTCCCTTGGAGCGTCCGGTAGTACCGGTGGTGAAGAGGATGTCGGCCGTGCCGGGCGGAACGGAGCAGCTGGCCAGTCGGCTCTCTGCCGCGCTAAAGGCGGCATCAGGGATAGTGCTGCCGAGCGGAGCTGCCACAAGACCCGCACGGTGGATGGCATAATAGCTCACGAGGAAGTCGACGGTCGGCTGCGCCCTGAGGCACACCACCTGCCCTGGGCTGTAGCAATGGGCTAGGCTGTCGGCCCGCTGCAGGATGCGCTCGTGCAACTGGCCGTAGGTGCATCGCTCCTGCGGACTGACAACGGCCAGCCTCGTGGGTGACTGTGCGGCATGGTGCTCAATATATTGATAGATGGTCACTGGCCTTTCTCCTTCAGCTTTGTTTCAACAAGGGTGGCAATGGCATCGAGCGACATCAGGTTGCGTGGTGTGGCATCGGTGGCGTCGAGCGTAATGCCGTAGGCGTCGGACAGTGTCATGAGGATGGTGGTAACACCCAGCGAGTCGAGCTGGCTGAACAGGAAGTCGGCATCGAAGTCGACGAGAGGCAGCGCATCCTCCAGCATGGTGCGAATCATTTCTTTCATATCTTCAGTAAATGTAATGTTATTGACGCGCCCGTCGGCCACGTGACGGGCGACGAGCAGTTTCTCTGTATCTTTCTCGACAGCCACGAACTGCAGGCCGGGCCACTCCAGTGCGAGGCAGAGGGCTGCCGCACCATAGCCGCAGTCGAGGAGCACTACTGTAGAGCCGCCGGCCAGCATACTGTGCTGCAGCATGGATCTTCGCGCGTCCTCGCTGCGGAAGCAGTGCAGCTGGCGGCGGGCCTGGCGGTAGATGTCGGCCCCACGATAGCGGTAGCAGTCGGCGACCATCGCTGCGGGGGTGTTGCCACGCCCGCAGAGCATGCTGCGTAGCGTGAGCGGAAAGCGGCGCTCGCGACCGTGGTGATAGACGAGCCAGCGGAATATCAGCGGCGGCAGCAGACAGGCCATCAGCACTACGGAGAACATTCCGATCACGGTGACCTGAGCAAGCGAGAAGAGTGCGGGATGGCGCGCAAAAACGAGCGCTCCGATACCCGTAAACATGATGAGGGCCGACACGATGATGCTGCGTCTATAGGAGCGGAGCATGGGGCGGCGGTATGAATACTCATACTGGCAGCCCTCGGTCATGAAGATGGTATAGTCGTCGCCCTGTCCGAAGATGAACGTAGCCAGGATGACGTTGACCACATTGAAATGCAGGCCGAAGAGTCCCATCAGTCCCAGTATCCAGACCCAGCTGACGGCCATGGGCAGGAACGACAGGAGGGCCAGCTCGATGCTACCCAGCGATAGCCACAGGAAAAGGAACACGATGCCGCCGCATGCCCAGCCAATGTAGTTGAAGTTGTCGGACAGATTGGCGACGATACTGGAGGTAAGTGACGACGGCTGTGGCTTCGGGGACGTGAAGACGATATCGCGGAAGCCGCTGAAGGCATTGTCGGCGAATCCCATACGATCTGCTGCCGCCTCAATCTGGCGGCAGAGCCGTTGTCCCTGCTCCGTGCGCCACCGATTCCACAGGCGCAGCTGCACCGCATCCGCGCCATGCTGATGGAGAGACTGCTGCTGGTCAGAACCCTGCGCCGAAGCACCTGTCAGCAGTTCCACCGACTGCATGTCATAACGTTGCTCGTCAGTCATAAAGTTTATGTTGTGTAAGTCGGCATCAAAGGTGGTCTGCAAGCTGAACCAGCCCAGCACTGCCGTGAGCACGACGACCAGCCAGACCAGCCGCGGCCTGCTGTCGAGAGCAACGGCACTGACGCGGTCAAGCAGGCGGGAAGCCGGCTTCAACGCAGGCCGCACCATGTGAGGCAGCCACAGCAGCACAAAGACGATAGTACCCACGAGGAGGCAGGCACTGAACAGCCCCAGGTGGCGTAATGCTACGGCATTGAGCGGCATCAATGCCAGAAACGCCCCCACGGTAGTGACGTTGCCTACCAGGAGAGGCGGCGTAATCTCGCGCAGTGCCGTGGGTAGATCGGCCGCATGAGGTAGATGGGCTATGAGATGCAGCGGGTAGTTGACGGCAATGCCCAGTATCACCGACGATATGCCGACAACTATCATCGACACTCCGCCCGGCACCAGGGCCATGCACCCCATGGCAAAGAGCCACCCCCACCCTATGCTGAGGGCAATAAGCAACAGATGGCGGACGCTGCGGAACACATACCACAAGAGCAGCAGAATAAGCACCAGTGCTATCGAAATGGATCGAACGCTGTCGGTCTGGATTTGCCGCGCATTGCCCACCGCGACGATAGGGCCACCCGTGAGCCGCACGGACACAGAAGGAAAGCGGTGAACCACACCGTCGCACAACAGCTGCAACTGGTCGGTCAACCTGCCGTTGCACTCAGTTTCGCTGGCTCCGTACGGAGAGTCCACGAAGAGCATATGTCTAACAGACTCTGCCGACGGTAGCAGCCGCTGCAGGGCGGGAGTGAACAGCTGCAGAGGGTCGTACCACACCAGTGTTTCCATCATGCTGGCCCATGGGTCACTCATCCGCTGCATAACGGCAGTAAGCTGCCTGTCGACATAGGCCGTGTCGCGCGTCAGACTGTCTATCCGAGCATAGTCGGCATCCGTCAGCAGATACGGAATCCGGGCATACACCGCCCGCAAAGCCTCCTCCATCGCAGCAGGGTCGTCAGCAGTCATGTAGTCTATCGCATCCCCGCCAATGGCAGCACGGGTACTATTGAGACTGTCAAGCAGGTCGCAGTATAATTCCAAAGCCGACTCCCTCGCTGTATCAGGACCGTCGAAGACGACATAAATGCGGCGAGCGCCAGAGTGTTCCTGAAAGGTCTGAAAGGCTACTTGCTGCGCGCTGTCGAGCGGCAGGAAGTCGGAGATGTCTTCCTTATACGACTGCCGCGTGAGCAGCAAGCAAAGCACTGCCGTCGATACCAGGAGCGAGCCCCAGCATAATAGCCGATGAGCGCGCAGCGTATTGAAGATATGTAGTATCAGACGTGTCATAATCGTAATTTCAAGTATAGCCTGCAGGATTCAAAACACTTAGTATACGGTGCCACCAGTCATAGCGCACGTAACCACTCCAGAAACATTGACTTCCATCGACGGCACTCGGGCGAGCCCTTGCGCTCACTGGCGCCAAAACCGTGGCCCCCTGTCCTGAACTGCACATAGCGGTGGGCAACACCACGGGCCGTTAGTGCCGAGTCGAGAAGCACGGAATTGCGGTAGTCCACCACTAGGTCATCCAGGCAGTTCACCAGAAACACGGGAGGACAGTCGACTGGCACATGCCGCTCCAGAGACAAGCTGTCGCGCAGAGCCTGGTCGCCAGTGCGAGAGTCGCCCAGTAGTCCCCTGCGCGAACGTTTGTGTACGCACGGCTCCGTCATCGTCACCACAGGATAGACGGCACCTACAAATGCAGGGCAGTCCTCATGGTCAAACAGTTCTGCCGCCGACATGGCCAAGTGGCCACCTGCCGAGAAACCCAATAAACCCACCGACGACACGTCAATACCATACTCGCTGGCATGCGACTTGACATATCGGATGGCCTGCCGCAGGTCGTCCTGCGGATCGGGATAGCGATTGCCCCTGAACAGCAGTCGGTAATGGGTGACGAAAGCAGGCACATAAGCCGTGCGGTAACGCAGCACGAAAGCAGCAATGCCGTTGCGCTGTAGCCAGCGCGCCACCTCGTGGCCTTCCGTCTCCATATCGTGCCAGAAGTAGCTGCCACCGGGGCAGACGATGACCGCCTTGCACACAGATGATGGCTGCCCAGTAGCGACGTACGGAGTCAGCTCTACTCGCTTGCCATTGCCCGTCGCAGCCCAGATATCGACTTGCGCGTGCAAGGCAGTGAACCATATGTTCAACATCAATATAAATACCAATCTACACATACTGTTCTATCTCGTTGGCTATCTGTTCATATCGGGCCTGATACCACCGCCGCATGTAGGAGGCCTGCGCCTTAGTGTCGCCCATCTGCTCAAGCTGAGCCCTGCTGACAGGAGCATCCACCTCAATATGGATAGGACCCTTGCGCAGATAGTAGCTTCGCTTGGGCAACACCTTGCCCGGACCATAGACTACCATAGGAACAATGTCGAGGCCTAACTGCTCAGCAATATGGAATGCGCCTTTGTGGAAGCGCCCGATGCTGCAGTCCTCCGAACGCGTACCCTCTGGATAGACGGCAATGCTATAACCTCTGTCCACCAGCGAGCGCAGTTTCGGCATCAGCGCATCGATACCCTCGGTTACAGGATAATACTCAGCGTTGCGAATCAGGAAGCCATAGAGAGGACTGTTCCACACCCACTCGTTGGTCAGGAACACGATATTAGGGGTGAAGATAAGCTGACAGGCCAGGTCGAGACGCGACTGGTGGTTGCAGATGATGATGGCAGGGCGAGAGAAATCGGTCTCACCGGACCGTTTGCAACTAAATGTAGTTCCAGGTATCCCGTGGCTCAGTACCACGAAGCGCATGGCGCGATAAATCAGCAAGTGCAGACGGCGTTGCTTCTCACGCGGATTCCTGCATACTCTGACACAAAGCCACGCTATTGGGGTGACAACACAGAAACTGAAAAACAACACGAACAACAGCGAATAGAGCGTCCTCCCGACAGTGTCCAGCCACCTGTACAGACGCAGCGGCAAGCCATAAACGACAGTTAAGATGCACAAAACGGTATTGAGAACACTGATGCGGGCGAAGTCCTTCGCCGGACGGAAATGACTGACGCGCTGCTCCTTCGGTGGGTAATAGACGCTGACAGGCACGTGGACGAGCTGCACACCATGCCACGAGGCGAAAACCAGCAATTCAAGCTCGGCCTCATAGCGCGCAGTGAGCAGGCTGAGCCCATAGAGTTTACGGAGCGGATAAAGCCGATAGCCGCTCTGCGTGTCTGGCAAACGGCGCCCGGTCTGCACGTAAAACCAGAAGTTGCTGAAGCGGTTGGCAAAGTCGCTCCCCTTCGAACGCTCAATGCCCTCCATCCGGCGACTCCCGATAATCAGGCTGCCAGGGTGTTGACGGTTGGCAGCAAGCAGCTGCGCAATGTCGCAAGGATAGTGCTGCCCGTCTGCATCCAGCGTAATGGCATAGGCAAAGCCCATCTGCAGGGCGCGCTGGAACCCGCGCTTCAGGGCGTGGCCCTTACCTCGGTTGACGGCATACTCCACGATGGTGATGCCCTCGATGCGGTGCAGTAACTGCGACGTATGGTCGGTGGAGCCGTCGTTCACCACAATGACGTCGCGACACTCCTGGAGCGTTTGGACTACCACATCGGCTATTGTCCCGGCATTGTTGTAGGTGGGTATGACGACGCAGATGCCTCGCTGGCGAAGCGTCTGCCGCTGCTGCACTTTAGGATCGGCATTCATGGCTGCACGGACTATTTGGCTATTAATATACATCCTACCACGATGAGCATTACACCCACCCACTGCTGTACTGACACTTGCTCATGGAACAGGAGCATAGCGGCCAGCATGCCAAAGACAAAGCTCAGGCTGACCAAGGGATAGGCTGTGCTGAGGGGGTACGTCTTCACAATATACATCCATAGCAGTGAGGCCAGGGCGAATAGGGCTCCGCTCATGGCTAAAGGCCAGTTGCTGAGCAGGCTCAGAAGGTAGTGGCGGCTGCAGGAGAAGGTGGGCATGCGGGTCAGAGCCACCTTCAAGAACACCTGGGCGGCACTGAGCAAAAGGCTCTGCAGCAGTGATATGGGTATTATCTTCCACATGACAGGACGATGGCTTTAGAATGTATAGAAGGTATGTCATGGCATCCCAGACGCTGCATCATCTGCCGCAGCAGGGGGGTAGTCTCGTCGTGGCAGCCCACTAGCACGGTCTTGCACTGGCCGCTCAGTAGCAGTTGGCGGGCGTCGTGCATGGCCCAGCGCAGCGAGTCGCCGTCCTGACTATAGGTGATGTTGTAGCCATGACAGCCCAGGCGGATAGCAATGGCACTGCCGATGGTGTTGTGGGTGCTCTGCATGAAGAGCGTGGGCTTCAGCATGGCCTCTCCCTCAGCAGTGAGCTGCCGCAGCAGCTGTTCGGAATTCTCCAGACAGCCGAAGGCGGTGGCGGTGATGATGGCGTCCGGACAGCTGATGCCGGCCTGCTGCAATGCCTTTAGCGAGGCCAGCAACGAGCTCTTCAGCAGTTTGCCCATCCGCCGCGCCTCTAACGGCTTGACGAATTGATGAATGGCGGAGAGCTGGTCTTCTGAGGTGATCTCTACCTCGGCCAAGGTCTTTATCGCTGTGGAGTTGTCTGGCATGGCGGAGGTGGATGGGCTGTCGGTTTCTGGGAGGGTAGATGGGCTATGACTGGCGACTGGAGCTTGCGAGAAGACGAGCGACGTGTCGTTGCCGCCGAATCCGAAGGTGTTGCAGAGTACGTGGTGTAGTGGGCATTTGTCTTGTCCCATCGTGGGCTGGATGCCGTCTTGCATGGCATGCGACCAGCCCAGGTTGGCGGGTACGAACTGATGACGCAGTGCCAGGAGGCTGATGACTGCCTCGATGCCGCCGGCAGCACTGGTTGTGTGGCCAGTATAGGCCTTGGTGGAGCTGACCAGCGGCATGTGCTCTCCGAAGACGCGCTGCAGAGCTACGCTTTCGGACTGGTCGTTGTTGGGAGTGCCGGTGCCGTGGGCATTGACGTACTGGATGTCGCGGGGTTGCAGGCGGGCCATACGCAGGGCTTCGGTCATGGCCAGGTAGGCTCCTTCGCCATCGGCCGACGAGGCTGTCTGGTGGTAGGCGTCGCATGCGTTGCCGTAGCCTGTGAGATAGGCGTGAGGGCGGACTCCCCTGCTGCGGGCTCCTGCTTCTGTCTCTAGGACGACATAGCCTGCTCCCTCACCAAGGTTGAGTCCGGCACGGGTGGCGTCGAAGGGGCGGCAGCGCTCAGGGTCGAGGATCATGAGCGAGCGGAAGCCGTTGAGGTGGAAGAGGGTCAGCGACTCGCAGCCTCCGCAGACGGCGATGTCGACCTCGCCCGCTGACAGCATCCTGGCTCCCAGCATCAAGGCGTTGGCGGCCGACGAACAGGCGGTGGAGACGGTGGTGTAGTGGGTGAAGATGTTAAAATAGTCGGCTATCATGCGGGTGTTGCTGCCTGCACTATGACTCTTCAGGCACTGCAGGGCCTCGGCAGACTGCTCCAACTGGCTGAACAAGCTCTCGGTGATGTCCATGCCTGCCACTGTGGTACCGGAGATGAGTGCCATGCGCAGGGGTTGCCCTGCCACCTGAGGGCTGCTGAAGTGGGCGTCGGCCAGCGACTGACGTACGGCGAGCATGCCCAGGAGGGTGGTGCGGCTGACGTTGGAGGCTGTCGGCAGGCCTAACTGTCGGCGCATGTCGTCGTTGGACAGGGGTACTTCGCCCACTGGCAGCTCGCGATGGGTAGACTGCAGATAGCACATGGTACCTATGCCCGAACGTTGCTGTCTGAGCGAAGCGAGCACTGAGGGCTTGTCGACGCCGATGGCACTGACGATGCCTTCACCGGTGATGACGATATTCTGGCTCATCGGCTGTCTATTTGGTTCGATGGCTTGCGACGTATTCTGCCAGGGTGCGGACGGTCTTGAAGATGGCTTTGCCCTCGGAGGGACTGGACAGGCGAATGCCATAGTGCTTCTCCAACAGGAGTATGATTTCGAGGGCGTCGATGGAGTCGAGTCCTAAGTCGTCGCCAAACAGGTTGCTGTCAGCATCCAACTCTTCGGGGGTGAGCTCCCCCAAGTTCAATGCGTCGATAATCTTCTGCTTTAATTCTGAAATTAGTTCATCCATTATTCTTTCCTATTGATTAGTTTAACTTCTGCTTCAAACGTGGTAGCGTCGCTGTAGTCGACCCACCCGGTGAGTATGCTCTGCAGCGTAGTGTCGCAAAAGGCCGACCGGACGATGTCGCGCATCATCTCTTCGTCCCTGAATCCCATCATGTAGAAAGATGTCTCGCCGTGGTAGCCGTGGCGAAGGGCTATCTCGCCGCATACGATGTTGGGCAGGGTATATACATAGAGCGAGGGACTGGGATAGTAGTCGACTCCGGGGACGATGGTACGGGCATATTCTCTGTCGGTGGACAATGACGAGGTGTGGTTGAACAACACAACAGCCCGGTGGGAGCAGTGGTCCTGACGGGGCTGCTCTTGGGCTGACAGCAGCTCGCTGGCCAGGAAGCCGAGCTGGCTGAGGCAGTCCATCTTGTGATAGCGGGGATAGGTGCCGACGTAGTGGCGGTAGATGTCGGCGAGCAGTTGGTTGCCCCTCGAACTGAGGGGCAGGGGACGGCCGTCGACCGTGGCAGATAGGGGCGTGATGCGGACGCTGTGGGCTACCTGACAGTCGACGGGACGGGGAGGGCGGGAGGCTGCGGAGCCGCGCCGACAATAGAGGGCGGCACTGACGCCGCCAAAGCCGGATATAATCTTGACGAAGGAGGGGTGACCGACGGGCTGGGGGCAGGCCGCGATGTTGACGCGACAAGAGACTCCAGAGGTGTAGTAGCCATGCGTGGCGGGCAACTGGCCCTGGTCTGCTGAATGCATGGTGAGGATGGTCTCCAGGAGTCCGGATGCGCCAAGGGTATGTCCGAAATAGCCCTTAAGGGCGACGAGGGGAACGGCGGAGAGACCTGCCTGCCAGAGGGCAACGGACTCCATCTGGTCGTTATACAGCGTGGCGGTGCCATGTGCGTTGACAGCTCCCAGGGTCTGCAGGTCGATGCCTTGTGTGACATACCGGATGGCACTACAGCATGCCTCGCCCTGGGGCGAGGGACTGCTGATGTGACAGGCATCGTTGCGGAGGGCTCCGCTTACAATCTGCCAGCGAGAATCACGGAGAGTGGCTGCTTGATTCTGACCAAAATCATGAACCTGAATGCATGAATCGTTCGCGAGGATGAGGGTGGCTGCGGCCTCGCCAAGGTTTAGTCCGGCGCGTTCGATGTCGAACGGACGGCAGGGGGCGGCCGACAGGGCCTTGAGCGACTGGAATCCAGACACCACAAAATGGCTAACGACATCGCACCCAGCGACAATGGCCGTATCGTAGCATCTTGTTTCAAGCAAGCGCTGGGCCGTGACGATGGCGGATACTCCAGAGACGCAGGCATTGCAGACCACGACGGGCTGGGTGGAAACGCCCAAAAGGGCCGCTATGCGCCAGGCCGACTGTGCGGGAAGCAGGGTGTCGGGTCCGGCTGAGGACAGGTGGTCAATATTGCCCTTGGTGGTACTGAGTATTAGCAAGGTGCGCGAGGTGGTGACGTCGACGCCTGAGTCTGAAAGGGCTGTGCGGATGCTGCGATACGCCAGCGACTCGAACCAGGTGAGGCCCTCTACCATCAGCTGGCTGCGCTGGGCTGCGGTGAACTGTGACGCCACGTAGTCGTCATCACGGCGACCGGAGAAACTGGCATGGCGGCGCAGTGAGGAGCGACCCTCCATGAGTGCCTGGTAATTGGCGGCCGTTGTGAAGCCAAGGGGTGACAAGACATTGTCTGCTATCCGATATACCATTACTATTTACTATTTACGGATTTACTATTTATTTTTATGATTATTCCAGAAGTCGAAAAAGTTGTACCATTGGGTAGGATACATGGTGAGCATCCGTTGCAGTGTGTCGGCATAGGCTTGTGCCAGCTGCTGTATCTGCTGATGGCGAGGGGCCTGCTTGTCGTAGCGCAGCGGGGTGACGTATATCACATAGTGCTCCGTAGAGCGCTTCATGACATGGACGGCCAGGGCATCAAGCCCTCGCATGCTGACTACGCTGAAAGGTCCCAAGGGTAGTTGGGCCGGAGCGCCAAGCAGATTGACGGCCACTGACTTCGGGGAACCGAAAATTCTGTCGGCCGGCATACTGACTATCTCGCCTGCCTGAAGAGCACGGTCGATGAGGAACAGATGGCTCATGTCCTGACTGACTGGTATCATGCGGATCTTCTTGTCGGCAAACATGTGGGAGCGGTTCTCCATCACCGACTGCTTCTCACCGTCGAACACCAGGGCATTGATGGGTTTCTCTGGCGAGAGCGCATAGCCGGCCACTTCGTAATTGCCAATATGAGCACTCAGCTGCACAAAGGGTGCCGGAAGGGATGACAGACTTGTATAATTCTCATATCCCTCGATGTCAAAATGGAACCGCCTGCCGCCATACATCGCAAAACGGTCGATGACCACCTGGCTGAAGAGGTAGTGGTTAAGACAGGCATTACGGAAGGCACAAACGGCACTCATCCCCCACCGGTCACGGAAATAGCGGTAGATATATTTAAAGCTGGGACGGAACAGGAAGAACGGGATGACAAAAACACAGGTGAAGGCATAGACAATCCTGATGCCTACAACACGCAACAGTCTGATGAGCCACCGGTGCATCAAGCCACTGCCGTATGTTGTGCCTGTCCACTGTTTCTCCGCCACGCTGCCTACCCTACTTTCTTCTCAATATAACCGCAGAACTGGCTGAAGGTCTGCACATCCTTCAGCTCTTCTATTTTAATCCTGAACCCGAAAATCCTGTCTACGATGACGACGATGTCAACAAGATCAAGACTGTCAATACCCATGTCGTCCTTCAACCGTGCAGCGGGATAGACTGTTTCCTTGTCGATCTCCATTTCGTCGATGAGGAATGTCTTGACTTTTTCTTCTATTTCCTGTCTTGTCATCTTCATGCTGCTGTTAAATTTCTTTTTTTCTGCATACCAATATAGAATGCCCCTGCCCCAAATGGTCGTGGATGGTCTCTATCTCCAGACCGGCTGTCTCAAGACAACAGCGCAGGTCGGCTGTACTGTACATCTTGGAATTGCCGTTGGCCATGGCAGCAAAGTACAGGCTTGTCATGGTCAGGCAGAAAGTGGCTGTCTCGTATTTCTGCCTGTCCCAGAGTGTCTCCATAATATATATACGTGTTGCTGCTGTCATCACCTGCCGTGCCCGCTGAAGGATACTGATGATCTGGCCGGGGCTGAAACAGTCGAGAAACTGGCTCATCCAGATGGCATCTAGCCCGCCCGCGCAACGCGGGAACAGGGCATGTGCATCCAGCAGGTCGATTGCGTAGCCCGCTATTCGTTCAGAGCCAGCCTTGCCCTTGATGTTGGCTGACATCATGGAAATCTGTTGAGGAAGGTCTAAAACAGTCACTTCGACATCCGGGCTGTATGCCACACATTGCAATGCCCAACGGCCTGTATTGCCTCCGACATCGTAGAGCGAACCGATATGATGAGTGTCGAAAACGATTTTCAGCGCCTCCGGGAATGACGAGTCGCTATAGAAATGATCAAATGCGAACCAGCTTTCTTGCACCTGTGGCGGAAGACTTGCCAGGCCCTCATAGATGGTGGGCCAAGGGCCAAAATGCTTCAGTCCCGCAGGATGACCGGTGGCAAGCGACTCCTCCAAATAATACCAGCCCATATAGTTGACATCATGACTGAAGTCAATATTAACACGGGTTGCCGGATCGTTGATAAGGAACCACCCCGTCTTGGACAAGGAGAAACGGTCTGTTTCCAGGTCTGCAAGGACGAGTCCTATACTCAAGGACGCTTCCAGAAGGCATTTCACCGCATACTCCGAACGTCCCGTCGCACTGCATATCTCCTGTAGTGTAAGACCGTCGGTCGAGTGGCGCAGCATATCGAGTATTCCCCATTTCAGCATGATTCGGGAGACCTGAAAGACCACCGGCCCCCAGGCAATAAACTCTGCCAACCGTTGTGCTTCAGGAGCGGAAAGACGCTCTTTTGTATAAACAGACTGTAAAGACTCTGACAGTTCCATCATTCACTTAGATTTCTTTCTCAGGCATAGAGCCCTCTGTTAATATTCACTACTTCGCCGGTGAGGTTAGTCCACTCGACGGCTGCAAAGATAATCATTTATAGCGTTATTATAGAGGAAATAATTTAAAATCTAATTAAATAATGTAAATTTTTGCAATATTCGATACAGAATGACAGCCCAAAGGGGGCTGGAGACTATAGTATGGCCTCCATTCCCGTCTTCTGCACCTGCATGCCCATGCGCTTATAGAAACTCAGTGCCGCAATGTTTCCCTCCCAAACATTCAGGGTGATGTTATAACAGCCAGCCTGCCGCGCATAGGCCAGCACATATTCGTAGAGTGCTTTACCTACATGACGGCCGCGCGAGGCTCGCTCGATACAGATATCGTCGATATACATTGTCTTGACGTCTTGCAACAGCTTGTGGCCACACACCTCGATGAGTTGGCAAAAGGCATGTCCCAGAACCTGACCGTGGTCGTCGTAGACAAAGATGGGCCTACTGTCATCGGCGAGCAGCATCTCAAGCTCGTGCTCGTCGTATTTCGTGGTGTCGCCCTTGAAGAGGTCGGGACGAATATCGCTATGTACGGTGTCAACCTGATGCAACAGCTGCATCAGGCTGGGGATATCCTTCTTTTCTGCTTTTCTAATCATATTGTCTGGGGAATAAGAGAATGGCCGCCCGGGCAGTGGCAAAACTTTCCGGACGGCCTGGTTTAAATACACAATCTAAAATAAATACTACATCTGGGGCAGCTCGAGCCACTTCACGTAGCAGAAGTCCTGACGGTGGGGCAGGTGCTTGTTCTTCGGGTACATGCGGACTGCCGACTTGTACTGACCGAAGCGCTGCGGCGAAAGCGTGGCCTCGAAGGTGTAGTTGTTGCCGTCCTTCTTCACCATCTTCAGCGGCTCAACATTGTAAACACGCTCCTCGCCTTCCTTGTTGATGTAGACGTTGACCTTCTCCAGTCCTACGGCATCGTCCAGACCCTGCTCGTTGATGACATACTTCAGGGTGTATTGCTTGCCAGCCTCCAGTCCGGTAGCGGGGAAGTCCCACTCGCAGCTCACCACGCTGATGGCATCCCAGCGCTCGGCTACGGCTTCCTTCCACTGGGCAATATCCTTGGCCAGCTTGTTGTTGTCCTTTGAGATTTCATGGAAACGCTTGGCTTCCTTCTCATAGAACTTGCTGTAGTAATCGTCGAGCTGACGCTTCATGGTGTAGTGCGGAGCAATCTGGGCAATGGAGTTCTTGATAACCTTGATCCACCCCTTGGAGATGCCCTTCTTGTCGCGATTATAGTAGAGGGGAACTATCTCGTTCTCGAGCAGGCTGTAGATAGTGGCTGCGTCGAGCTGGTCCTGATATCCCTGATTCTGGTAGGTGCGCTTCTCGGTGAGTGCCCATCCGGCTCCTTCGCGATAGCCCTCAAGCCACCAGCCGTCCTTGACGCTGAGGTTCACCACACCGTTCATCTCGGCCTTCTCGCCAGAGGTTCCTGATGCTTCGAGCGGACGTGTCGGGGTATTCATCCAGATGTCTACACCACTCACCAGACGACGGGCCAGCAGGAAGTCGTAGTCCTCAAGGAAGATAATCTTGCCCTGGAACTCGGGCTGCTGCGATATTTCGAAAATGCGCTTGATGAGTCCCTGGCCTGCACCATCGGCAGGATGGGCCTTACCGGCAAAGAGGAACACAACAGGGCGCTCAGGATTATTGACAATCTTAGACAGACGCTCCAGATCGGTGAACAGCAGATGGGCGCGCTTGTAGGTAGCAAAGCGGCGGCAGAAGCCGATGACCAGTGCGTTGGGGTTGAAGCGTTCAACTAGCTTCACCACGCGGGCGGGGTCACCCTGGTTCTTCAGCCAAGTCTCGGTAAACTGCACTTCGATATAGTCGAACAGCTTCTTCTTCAGAGCCTGACGGGTAGCCCAGATTTCCTCGTCGGGACAGTCGTAGATTCCGTGCCAGACGTCCTCGTTCGACTGGTCGCTCATATGCTTCTCATCGAAATATTTGGCATAGACCTTGCGCCACTCGGCAGCACACCAAGTGGGGAAGTGGACACCGTTGGTGACATAGCCCACGTGGTTCTCCTCAGGATAGTAGCCGTTCCAGATGGGGGCAAACATCTTCTGCGACACCCATCCGTGCAGCATCGACACACCGTTGACCTCCTGACAGGTGTTGCAGGCGAAGGTGGACATACAGAACTTCTCACTGTGGTCGTCGGGGTTGGTACGTCCCATGCCGATGAAATCGTCCCATGAGATGCCAAGCTTCTGAGGATAGCCACCCATGTACTTGCCGAAGAGTCCTTCGTCAAAGTAGTCGTGACCTGCAGGCACCGGAGTATGTACGGTGTACAGACCGCTGGCGCGCACCAGTTCAAGAGCCTGGTTGAAGGTGAGTCCCTCGTCGATATAGTCGCACAGGCGCTGCAGGTTGCAGAGTGCTGCATGACCCTCATTGCAGTGATAGATATCCTTCTTGATGCCCAGCTGCTTGAGCAGCAGCATACCGCCGATACCCAGCAGAATCTCCTGCTTGAGACGGTTCTCCCAGTCGCCACCGTAAAGGGCGTGGGTGATGGGACGGTCGAAGTCGGAGTTCATCTCGTTGTCGGTATCAAGCAGATAGAGCTTCACACGACCAACGTTGACACGCCACACGTAGGCATGCACCTGATAGTTGTTGTAAGGCACGTCGACCACCATCGGATTGCCGTCCTTGTCAAGCTGACGCTCGATGGGCAGCGAACCGAAGTTCTGGGTCTCGTAGTTGGCAATCTGCTGACCGTCCATCGAGAG
Organism: uncultured Prevotella sp.; assembly: GCA_946548065.1. Lineage (GTDB taxonomy): Bacteria > Bacteroidota > Bacteroidia > Bacteroidales > Bacteroidaceae > Prevotella. The sequence continues at coordinate 21,227 of CAMNPM010000014.1, forward strand.
ACTCTGGGTGAAATATCCAAAGCGATAGAGGAAACCTACGGCACACATGTCAACATTCGAGTCGCTGGCCTCCTTCACGTAGTCTCCAGCCAGCATACCCAGACCACCCGAATAGATCTTCAAGGCCGAATGGATACCATATTCCATACAGAAATAGGCCACCGAGGGACGCTTCGAATCGGGCTTCACGTCCATATACTTGCGGAACATGTCATAGACACCCTTGATGCGCTTCATCAGGGCTTTGTCCTTCATAATCTCCTCTTTACGGTCAAAACTCAGACGCTCGAGCAGCATCACGGGGTTGTGCTTCACGTCATGGTAGAGTTCAGGGTCCAGGTCGCGGAACAGGTCGCGGGCCTCGTAGTTCCATACCCACCACATATTGTGGGCAATCTCGTCCAAACACTTCAGTTGCTCGGGAAGGCTCGACTTTACAATCAGTTCCTTCCACTGTGGAGCATTTGCATAATCTGCTTTAATCTTCATAGTTGTATATTAATAAAGTATTTATTTGTTCTTTCTTTCCTCTGCTTTGCGCAACGCTATGTCGTAGGCCTGATGGTAGTATTTGATAAACTCACTCCAAAGGGCCTTCTTCGACAGCTCCTCAGCCTTCTTGCGACAGGCTTCTACCGACTTCTGCGGCAGGTTGGAGAACTCAGCCACTGTCTCTTTAATCAGGTCGGCCACCTCAGAATAATTATAGTCGGTGCGGTGGATTACCTTCACACCGTCGCTCAACTCGCCACTATGACCAAACTCCTTGTTAGCCCAAAGGCCAAAGCCAGCCAAATCGGTAGTGATGCACGGCACACGGAATGCAATAGCCTCCAGCGGTGTATAGCCCCAAGGCTCGTAGTATGACGGATAGACGCACAGGTCATTGCCCAGCACCAAGTCGTAGTAGGTCATATTCACGATGCCGTCCTTGCCGTCAAGATAGCAAGGCAGGAAGATTACCTTCACCTTGTCTTCAGGGCGATTGTGCATGTCGTAATACTTCATCATGCTCAGCACGTTGTCATGACTCATATTGTGCAACCAGTGGGTAACCATAGGCACCTCCAGGCTTCCCTCCCATTGGGCTGTGCCTGCAGCAGACTTCAACCGCTCTTGCAAATCCTTGCGGGGTTCGCCCACCCAACCGGGAACCTCGATGAAGGCGACCACCTTCTTCTTCAGATCCTTGTCGCGCAACAGACGGTTCATGGCCTCCACAAACACATCGATACCCTTGTTGCGGAACTCATAGCGCCCCGAGGTCGATACAATCAGCGTGTCGTCGCCCAACTGCTCGCCCAACAAGGCATTAGCCACATCAAGCAGACGCTGACGCGCTTTCTTACGCTTGCTGGTGAAAGAGGTTCCCTTGGGTACGAAGCTATTGTCAAAGCCATTAGGCAGAACCACGTCGACAGGCTTGTCCAGCAGTTCTTTGCATTCGTTGGCGGTGATGTCGCTCACCGTAGTGAAGCAGTCAACATGCAGTGCGGTCTGCTTCTCGATAGAATGCTTCGACTGCATGTTCAGCTCAAAGGCCATCTGGTCGCCATTGTAGGCAAAAAGATAGTCGTACAGCGGTTTCATGTTACCGGCAATAGAACGACCTATGCTCGTGGCATGTGTGGTGAAGATTGTGCCAATCTGAGGCAGTTTGTTGTTGATATACAGTGCACCCAGACCACACATCCACTCGTTGGCATGGTAGATTACCTTCGTTGAATTATCGAACGCACCACGTTCGATACTCCAATGATAAAAACTTTCTACCACCAACGCGGCTGCATAAGAGAACATCGAGGCTTCATCGTAGTCGCCATAAGCATGCAGCGAGTCTACTTGATAGTGTTCCCACAGCCAACCGTAGATGTCATTCTTCTGTTCGAAATAGGGGGCGAAGTCCACCAACACAGCAATCGGCTCGCCTGGAATCGTCCAGCGGCCTACACGGACCTTCAACCCCTGTTCCTTGGCATGCCATTGCCACTCGGCAAACAGGGAACTGTCTTCCGAGAAATATGGACTCTCATTTTCCTTCCAAAAATCAGGACCGATAAACACTATCCGGTCCCGCATTTCGTCCTGAAGAGTCTTCGCACGGGAAGAAAGCACGGTGTAGATACCACCTACTTTGTTACAGACTTCCCAACTCGACTCGAAGATGTAGTCAGGCTTTAAAAAGTTCTTTGACTCTTGGTCAAAGTGTGGCGTCGATTTCTTTACCATTGTTAATACATGTATTGTGGCTGCAAAGTTACTTAAAAAAATTAAATTTCAAGTAAGATTTCACATATATTTTCTACGTAAACGTTTATTTATTGATTTAGATTTAGTACTTTTGCACCATGATTGTAACAAAACTATACCATACCCTGGCAACAGTCATGTTGACTATGGCATTGTCAACGCTTGGCACACTTGCTGCTAGTGCGCAAAACGACGTAAAGGAAAAAGACTCTTTTCGCGCGTACCTTATTAATAATTTATATGAAGTATACCTGCGCATCAACCTGTACGACCAAAATGTCGAGGTGCCGGGACAGAGTCTCTACGGACAATTACCTGGTTACCTTGGCAAGCAGCGCAACGCGTTCTGCTGGGTCATCGTATCGTGTAACGTCAAAAACGAACGCGAGGCCGAACTGCAGCTGATCAATGATTTCGGATCGGAAGACCTGACAGCCACACTCACCCGCGAGAACGACACTCTGTATACCCTGCGGCAGGGAGTAGGCAGCACACTCAAGGTACCGCACAACGGCAAGTGGCGCAAGCTACCCAAATCACTCCACTTCGTACGAAAGAAATAGCCGTCAATCCATCCTGGCACGGTAGTCTTCGTAACCAAACTGGCGCAGCATCTCCAGCTCACCATCCTCATGCAACATGGCTATCGAGGGATGCAAAATGCCATTGAACATATTGGTTTTCACCGTCGTATAGTGTATCATATCCTCAAAGATTACCTCATCGCCCACCTGCAACTCATGGTCGAAGCTCCAGCAGCCCATGAAGTCGCCTGACAGACAGCTGTTACCACCCAACCTATAGCAATGATGCTGCCCAGCAACGACAGCAGGTTCACATCCGCTCCGCAGCTGTTCCTCATCCACATGCACCGCACCGCGTACATCGGGATAGTAGGGCATCTCCAGACAGTCGGGCATATGGCAAGTGAAACTCACGTCAAGAATAGCCGTACGTATGCCCTTGTCCTCCACCACATCTACCACACTGCTCACCAACGGTCCTGTCTGCCATGCAAAGGCACTGCCCGGTTCGAAAATTACTTTCAGGTGAGGATAGCGCAGGTGAAAGCCCTGCATCAGCCGTACCAGCAATTTGATGTCATAGTCGCTTCGCGTTACCAGATGACCACCTCCGAAATTAATCCACTCCAGCTGAGGAAACCATCGTGAAAAACGTTCTTCGATATGCTGCAGCGTACGCTCAAAGACATCGGCACCACTCTCACAATGACAATGACAATGGAAGCCACGGATATCGGAAGGCAACACGTCAGGCAACTTGTCTGCCGTCACACCAAAGCGAGTACCAGGCGCACAAGGGTTGTAGAGCAAAGTACCAACCTCTGAGTATTCCGGATTAACCCGCAACCCAAGCGAACACTCCCCTGCCCTATCGTGAAAACGCTCGTACTGCAACAAGGAATTGAACGTCAAGTGACTGGAACAACTCACAATAGCGTCAAACTCCTCATCTTTATAGGCAGGCGAATAGGTGTGTGCCTTGGCCCCAAACTCCTCCAAGGCCAGACGTGCCTCCGACAATGAGCTGGCCGTAGTACTGCTGATATACTCTCGGAAGATGGGGAACGTCTTCCACAATGCAAAAGCCTTAAAGGCTAATATCCATTCCGAATCCGTACGCAATGCAACATCGCGTATCAACGATAAGTTGCGACGTAGCAGCTTCTCTTCTATAATATAAATAGGTGTATTCATAAAAACAAGTTAACACTAATACTCAGACACGGCGCGAAGGTACGAATAATTTTGTGAAAATAAACGATTGCACACTTTTATTTGGTTGTTTAATTGGAATTATTTGCATTGTGTGGGGACACGGACAATTAATTTAGTTTTTTTTGATTAAAAATTTGCACAGTTATAAAAAATGTAGTAAATTTGCATCGTTATCCTGAAAACAATCTTTTTACCTTAAAAAAGGACTAATACCTATTGAAGATAGAAGCGGTCGCCTGTGAGGGTCATCGCTTTATTTTTTGACCGGCCAAAAATGTTAAAAGTTGTTATTCGTTGGCAAATTCTTCATTCTTCATTCTTCATTCTTCATTAAAATACGTACCTTTGCAGCCAATTTGGTCCGTGGTGGCTCATGCAAGTCGCAGCACGAAGCTGCGCGCCATGCGGAAAAACCCGTTAAACAATTTAAAAAACAATGTACGCAATTGTAGAAATCAACGGTCAGCAGTTTAAGGTTGAGGAGGGCAAGAAGCTCTTCGTAAACCACATGAAAGATGTGGAGGCCGGTAAAACTGTTGAATTCGACAAGGTACTGCTTGTCGCTAACGAAGGCTCAGTACAGGTAGGTGCACCCACCGTAAGTGGTGCCAAGGTAGTATGTGAAGTGGTTAACCCACTCGTGAAGGGTGAGAAGGTTATCGTGTTCAAGATGAAGCGCCGCAAGGACTCACGCAAGAAGAACGGTCACCGTCAGCAGTACACCCAGGTAGAAGTTAAATCAGTTATCGCTTAAAACGCAAGGAGGAACACATTATGGCACATAAAAAAGGTGTAGGTAGTTCTAAGAACGGACGCGAGTCAGCAGCTCAGCGACTTGGCGTCAAGATTTTCGGCGGTCAGAAGGTTGTTGCAGGTAACATCATCGTTCGCCAGCGTGGCTCAAAACACAACGCAGGTAACAACGTTGCCATGGGTAAGGACGACACTCTCTATGCACTCTGCGACGGAACAGTACAGTTCCATAAGGGCAGACACGACAAGAGCGTGGTTTCAGTAATTCCTGAGGCATAAGACTCAAGAGAACAAAACAAATAATTTATTCCAAACAAACAATAAAGGAATCTCGCAAGGGATTCCTTTACTTTTTTCTTATGCAAACAGAAAACTTTTTACGGCTCAGTCCAAAAAGCCAGTTGAGACGGAACACCCTTATGAAGAATTGGCTCAACTAAGCATGCTGAGTTCCCCAACCGAATTTTCGGACAGAACGTATTTTACCTCGTTTTAACCTTCTATAGTCTTCATCTGTTACCACTTCACCGAAATGATTCATGCCTACGACTTCCAGCGCCAAGTCTTTCTGACGATGGCTGATAATGTATGGGTGATGGTGCGCAGATGAAAATTCTTGCCCAGCACAATCAGCAGGACGGCTGAAAGGATGAGCACAATGCCGATAACGAGCCGGAAAGTGAGTGATTCATCAAACACCATCACACCGATGGCCACGGCTGTCAACGGTTCCAAGGCTCCCATGATGGCCGTTGGCGTGGCTCCCACCTCATGTACTGCAATAGTCATAAACACCAGCGAAAGCACTGTCGGCACCAGGCCCAGCCAACAGGCAAAGAACCAAGCTCGCTGCGACGGAGGCAGCATCAGGTGCAGGTCGGGCGAAGTAAAAGAATAGGCCAGCAGCGAGAGCATACATATCAGCAGCACGTAGAACGTGAGTTTCAATGACGACATGCGGATGCTCGACTGGTTGACCACCACTATATAGACGGCATAAGTCAGCGAGGAAGCCATAACCAACAATACCCCTATCATCCTGAGCGAGACACCCGAACCGCCTCTGTATAGCAGGCCGATGCCAACTAAAGCAAGGATGATGGAAGTAACGGTTGAAGCCGTAACCTTCTCTTTAAAAAATGTTGCCATAATGACAGCCACCATCACCGGATAGACAAACAGGATGGTGGAGGCTATGCCGGCATCCATGAATCGGAAACTCTGATAATAGGTGATGCTCGATGCAGCGAAGAGCAGTCCGAGCGATCCAAGAGTCTTCAGTTCTCTGACGTTGATGCGGAAAGACTTACGCTGTATGAGCAGTATCACCGCCAGCATCAGTACCGCCATTGAGAAGCGGTAGAAGAGGACGGACGAAGTATTCACACCCTCTTCGTAGAGCGGTAAGGCACCGAACGGATTCGTGCCGTAACAGACCGCGGCCAGTATGCCGCAGATGATTCCTTTATGTTTCATCGTTTTTGTTGTTTCCCTATTTCAATCATCGCCATCCTCCTCCATCTTACATATTTGTCTGGTCTCTCGGCGGGCTTCCTTCCAACGTGGGAAGTATTTGTCCATCAGTGCATGGAAACGGGCATTGTGGCTGGGTTCCAACAGATGGCACAGCTCATGAACCACCACATGCTCGACACACCACTGCGGCAACAGCAACAGGTAGGCTGAGAAACAGATGCTCCGATTCCTGATATTGCACACTCCCCATCGCGAAATCATCGCCTTGTAATACACCAAGGATGGCCGTACGCCCATTTCCCTTGAATGACGTTCCACCATGGGTTCTATCAACGTCTTCAGACGTCGGAGGGCTTCGTCAGCCTGTACCCGCGTCTGCAAGGGCAACTGATTGTAGAATGCTGCCCTGCGCAGCTGGCTTTCATGGGTTTTCTTCCGTGCCTCGTATATCCACTCTCGGTGCTCTTCAATAAATCGTTCCACCTCACATTTCGGCATGCCGATAGGAGCCGACACATGCACATCGCCATTTTTCACGATGCGCATCGACATTCTGCTGGTCCGTCTGTACGTTACTTGTATCGCCATGCTCTATTCTGCCCAGCCTTTTAAATGAACTATGATTTCGGTCAAGAAAAAAATCATACTTTACAATACACTTGCTCAAAAGTGTTTATCATTTGCAAGTGCAAAATTAGCCATTTTTTATCTATTTAATGTTATCTTGATATAAAATAATGAATAAAGAGGGCCCATTTTAACATTCAAGGCCAGTTGGGAGCTATACCAGAATCCCCCCGATGCTGCCAGCAAAGGCAAGGTCTACTACCTGAAAGAACAGATAGCAGACCTGCGGACAGCTCACAAAGGGGTAATTATTGTGGATGTAAAGACAGTTGTGAAGGAAGCCCGCCGAATTCGTGGTCATTACATGGGCATTCAATGTGAAAAATAAAAAACGAAAGTGACCCAGGGGCAAATGCCTTAGGGTCGCTGTTCTGTGATGGCAGGATGAGTGTGCGATTTTATTCCGGCATGGCATACCTGTCGCCCGACTGCTCCACCAGCCGGCGGGCGAACGGTGCGGGATAGCCCGGACGCTCCACCTTGGAACCCAGGCCGTAGCGGTTGCGGGTGAAGACGCCGTCTTTCTCCGGACGCACCGTCATGTCGTTGTATTTCACCACCAGATAGACGGCCAGCTGTCGCCAGCGCGCCAGCATCTGCTGAGCCTGACGGATGCTGTAGTCGTTCAGGTGGCGCTGCATCTCATCGCCGCTCATCTGCAGGGCCTCGGCCTCCACGGCGGGCTGCTGCCGGAAATAGGCCTGCTCCAGCGAGTCGCGCACTGCCTGGAGCGAGGGGAACATCTGCGAATAGCGCGGATAAACCATGTTGGCCACCATGTTCTCTACCCAGAAGGCATTCTTCAGCGAGAAGTTCAGCTCGTCGGCCCCCGGCGTGTCGTAGCACTCCGGCAGACGGGTCATCGAGCAGTAGATGGGCGTGTAGGCCACCATGTTGCCGTCGTCGTTGCCAAACCAGAAGCATCCGCCCACCTGACGGGGCAGCCACGAGCGCATCTGCGACACAAAGCTCCACGAGGTCTGCTGCGTCGACGTGGGACGCTCGTTGAAGTACTTCCGGCCGTCGACCGTATAATAGAGCGGTGTCGGGCGGTAGGGCATCTGCCAGATGCCGCCGCCAATGTCGGCAGAGTCGATGGCCAGCGCCGTGCCCTCGTAGTGGTCGCGCATGTCGGCCATCACGTCGGCCACGCTCAGCTTCCGCTCCGGCACCACCCACAGCGGCATGTCCTCGGCGTCCTTGTCCTTGCCCAGCGCCCACGGCAGGTAGCGGTCCATCCCCTTCACGTGATGGTTGAAGAAGCTCCACACGCGGGCGTCGCAGATGCGCCGACCGCTGAAGTCGGGGAAGGCATAGGCCAGCTTCCACGAGAAGTCCTCGTCCCGGCCGCTGTACCAACCCATCCGGCGGGCATACTTGATGGCATTCTTCGAATACAGCGTGTTCTCCTTGTCGTTCAGCGGAAACCGGCCGATGCGGCTCTGGTTGGCATGTCCGCAGATAGCCTCGTCGGGAATGCGGCGAGCCACCCACACCACGCGCTCCTTCGACACGCGGCGGTCCGGGCCGCAGCCCTGCATCTCAAGAATCCACGCCTCGTTGGGGTCGCAGATGGTGAACGTCTCGCCCTCGGAGTAGTAGCCATACTGCTCCACCAGCGACGTCATGATGCCGATGGCCTCGCGGGCCGTCTTCGAGCGCTGCAGACCAATGTAGATCAGCGAGCCGTAGTCGATGAGCCCCGTAGAGTCCACCATCTCCTCCCGACCGCCGTAGGTCGTCTCGCCGATGGTCACCTGCCACTCGTTGATGTTGCCCACCACGTTGTAGGTCTCGGCAGCCTCGGGAATCTCGCCCAGATACTTGTTCGAGTCCCACTCATAGATTTTACGCATGTCGCCCTTCTTGTGCTTGGCGGCAGGATAGTGGCAGAGGTTCATGAACTGGCCGTAGGAGTCGGCATTGTACGTGCAGATGACACTGCCGTCCGCCGACGCTTTCTTTCCTACGATGAAGTTCGTGCAGGCCGTGGCGTATGCAGTGGCCACAAGCATTGCTGCCAATAGTGATATTCGTTCCATAAATGATGTTGTTTGTTAATTTGTAGCTTACTGTTCTTCACCCCGCGCACGGTGAAATGGTAGCGCGACTCGTTGCCCTGATAGTCGCGCAGGATGTAGGTGAGGCGGTAGGGACGTTCCTCGTCGAAGCATACGATGCCGCGGTCGAAGCCCGTATGCAGCACAGGCAGCCGCATGCCGGGCTCGCGATAGGACTTCATATACCAGATGCGCGTGCGCCGCCAGTGGTCGAAGTCGCCCCACAGGTTCACCTCCGGCTGGCAGCTCACCGGGATGCTGTCCAGGTCGGAGCGGAACACCTCCCTGCCGTCCACCAGCAGGCGCGTGTGACGAATGCCATAGTGATTATACGTGGCCTCCGAGTAGTCGTCGGCCCAGAGGGCGAACCCTACCCTGCCCCAGGCCGTGAACTCGCGCGACAGCGTCCACTCGGTGCGCTGCCGCTTGTCGGCCGGCTGTCCGAAGCCGAAAGTCTGCTTGCTGCCGCTGCCGCAGAACTCGCCCTCGCCCTGCTGCGGAACGGCCATGAAGCTGTGGGCCTGAGGCGCCACGGTGTCGGCAATGAAGGGAGCGAGCTTCGCCATCGGATCGCGCATCACCCAGGTGCGGGTGTCGTGCAGCTCCAGATGCAGATGCGGACCCGTGGAGTGTCCGGTGTTGCCGCTCAGAGCTATCAGGTCGCCAGCCTTCACGGGCAGCTGACCGCTGGCGAATCGGAAGTCGAACGTATCGCGACGGCCCGTCCGCTCGAACAGCGACTCGTAGCCCTCGGCAAAGCTCTTCAAGTGGCAATAGACACTGGTCATCCCGTCGGGATGATTCACGTAGATGGCATTGCCGAAACCGTATTTGTTGACGGTGATACGGGCCACGTAGCCATCGGCGATGGAATAGATACGCTTGCCCTCCTGATTGTCTGTCTTGATGTCGAGCCCGCCGTGGAAATGCCAAGGGCGCGGCTCGCCGAAATTGCCCGCCAAGACTATCGCGTAGTCGATGGGGCTTTGATACTTGATGGTAGAAGGTTGAGAGTTGACAGCTTCATCATCTCCACAAGACAACAGTACAAACAATGTGCAAAAGAACGCAAGCACTTTCACCATATCAGTCATCTCGCATCTGTCAACCCTCAACCCTCAACCTTCAACACGCCTTAAAACTCATGTCAAGCCCCTTGACCGAATGCGTCAGGGCTCCGACAGAGATGAAGTCGACACCCTGCTCGGCATAGTCGCGGATGGTGTCGAACGTGATGCCGCCCGACGACTCTGTCTCATACCGGCCAGCAATGATGTCTACAGCCTTGCGGGTGTCGGCCACGGAGAAGTTGTCGAGCATGATGCGGTCCACACCTCCATGCGTGAGCACCTGCTGCAGCTCGTCGAACGAGCGCACCTCAATCTCAATCTTGAGGTTGAGACCCTTCTCCTTGAGATATTGATGACAGCGGTCGATGGCATTCGTAATGCCTCCGGCAAAGTCGACGTGATTGTCCTTGAGCAGTATCATGTCGAAGAGGCCGATGCGGTGGTTACACCCGCCGCCTATCTTGACGGCCTGCTTCTCGAGCATGCGCATGCCGGGAGTAGTCTTGCGGGTGTCCAGCACACGGGTCTTCGTGCCTTCCAGCCGCTGCACGTAGCGATGGGTCATCGTGGCGATGCCGCTCATGCGCTGCATGATGTTGAGCATCAGGCGCTCCGTCTGCAGCAGCGACCGCACCTTGCCCGTCACGATCATGGCGATGTCGCCCTTCTTGACGCGCGCACCGTCTCCCAGCAGCACCTCGACCTGCATCTCCGGGTCGAAGCGGCGGAACACCTCCTTGGCCACCTCGACACCGGCGAGGATGCCGTCTTCCTTGATGAGCAGGTGCGACTTACCCATCGCGTCGGCAGGGATGCAGCACAGCGTGGTGTGGTCGCCGTCGCCAATGTCCTCGGCAAACGACAGGTCGATGAGACGGTCTACCAGTTCCTTGACGTCCATCTCATAGTTGGGGCGGTAAAAATCGATGTTCAGCATAGGGATTAACGCTTAAGAGTGTACTGGTCCTTGAACAAATAAACACCAATGCCCAGACGAAGTCCATAGCAAGAGTTGTCGAACTTCTTGGTCGAGAAGTCCATGTAGAGCTCCGGCTCTATCGTGACGGTGCGGCTCAGGAAGAAGGCATAGCCCACCTGAACTCCGGGCAGCACATCGTTGTAGCCGCCGCCGGCATGCTTGTATTTAAGTCCCGCACCCAGATAGAGTCCGTTCTGGATGATGTAGTAGCGTCCGTAGACCCCGAGATCGACAGCATCAGGAGTGTCCTTCAGGTGATCGTAGCCCACGTCGACCAGACCCATCAGATTGTCCATAAACAAGTAGCCGGCCTTTGCGTTGATACCGAAGTGGAACTTCTTAGCCTGACTGCTGATGTCGAAGCCAGACAACGAGGCGCCGAGATAGCCCTTACCCTTTTCAAACTGTGCGTTGGCCGTCAGAGACATCGCCAGCACAACAAGCAATAATGCAATTTTCTTCATAGTCGTAAATTATTTAATGGATTTAATTTTACTCTTCCACGCAAAGAACCAGGCAATGGAAACAATCAGCGCTGCGCCGCCGACACCATAGCCAATCATCATGTCGAGCCCGAAGGCATTCTTGGAGATGATGATAAACGTTGAGCACACCACCGTCATGAAGATGGCCGGCAAGAGCGTAATCCAGTATGCTTTCTGCTCGCGCACCAGATATACCGTGATGGCCCAGAGGGTGAAGACTGCCAGCGTCTGGTTGGCCCAGCCGAAGTAGCTCCAGATGATATTGAATCCGTCGGGATCGGAAATATTGAAGTAAAGCAGCAGGAATGTGGCCCCAAACAGCGGGATACATATCCAGATGCGCTTCATGATAGACTTCTGCTCCAGATGGACGAACTCGGCGATGATGAGACGAGCTGAGCGCAGGGCCGTGTCGCCGCTGGTGATAGGGGCTGCCACCACTCCCAACATAGCCAGCAGACCGCCGAACGTGCCCAGCCAGCCTTCGCTGACCGCTGTCACCACCTCAGGGGCCTGAAGGGTCAGGGGCTGGCCCAGTTCCTGAGCAGCGCCGCCATAGAAGAAATACATCGACACCGTAGCCCAGATCAGAGCAACCAAGCCTTCGGTAATCATTGCGCCGTAGAACAGCGGACGACCCATTTTCTCATGCTTGATGCAACGGGCCATCAAGGGACTCTGCGTGGCGTGGAAACCGCTGATGGCTCCGCAGGCTATCGTGATGAACAACGCCGGGAAGATGGGGGTGATGAATCCCTCGCCGCTCAGTCCGTCGTACAGCTCGGGCAGCGCAGGCCACTTGATGAACAGCACAGCCATCAAAGCCGCAGCCATGAAGAGCATGGAGACGGCAAACAGGGGATACACCTTGCCGATAATCTTGTCGATTGGCAACATGGTGGCGATAATATAATAGGCAAAGATAATAATACACCAAATGTAGACCCACATCAGGTCGTCACCGCATATCTTGCCAAGAATCAGCGCGGGACTATACACGAATACCGCACCGACCATCATCAGCAAGAACACGGAGAAGACGAGCATCACCTTCTTCGTGGTATCGCCCAGATAGATGCCTACCAGCTCAGGCTGTCCGGCTCCCCCGTTGCGCATAGAGAGCATGCCGGTGAGGTAATCGTGGACCGCACCCGCAAAGATACAGCCGAGGACTATCCACAGATAAGCAGCCGGGCCGAACTTGGCACCCATGATAGCACCGAAGATAGGACCCGTGCCTGCAATGTTAAGAAACTGAATCATAAACACCTTCCACCCGGGAAGAACGATGAAATCGACGTTGTCTGCCTTTGCAACTGCAGGGGTGACGCGATCGTCGGGCCCGAAGACCTTTTCCACAAAACGTCCGTAGAGGAAATAGCCAAGTACTAGAGCCAAAAGGCTCACAATAAATGTTATCATTTGTGTATTATAGATTAAAATTTTGTGCAAAGGTACGATTTTTCCACGAAAAACAATTACCTTTGCAAGCGAAATGAAACGATTAACATTATTTTATATTTTTCTCCTCTGCGTCGTTGCCATAGTCAGCGCCCAGCCCAAGCATGAAGTGAGGGCTGTCTGGCTGACCACCATCGGAGGCATAGACTGGCCTTCCAGCTATGCGCACGACGGCACAGGCATCGGGCAGCAGCAGCGACAGCTCACCGAAATGCTCGACCGGCTGAAGGCTGCCAACGTCAACACCGTGCTGCTGCAGACTCGCGTTCGTGCTACCACCATCTACCCGTCGGACATAGAACCCTGGGACGGTTGTCTTTCAGGAAAGCCAGGCCGGGCGCCCGGCTACGACGCCCTGCAGTTTGCCATTGACGAATGCCACCGAAGGGGAATGGAGATTCATGCCTGGGTGGTGACCATTCCAGTGGGCAAGTGGAACAGCTACGGATGTCAACAGCTGCGCCGCAAGTATGGCTCGCTGATCAAGAAGATTGGAGACGAGGGTTACATGAACCCTGAGTCGCCCACCACAGCCGACTATATTGCCAACATCTGTGCCGAGATTACCCGCCGCTACGACGTCGATGGCATCCACCTGGACTACATCCGCTATCCAGAGACCTGGAAGGGAAGGAAGTCGGCTGACAATATCACACGAATCGTGCGCCGGATCCACGAAATAATTAAACCACAGAAACCGTGGATTAAGCTAAGCTGTTCGCCGATAGGTAAATATGACGACCTGTCGCGCTACTCGTCGCGAGGCTGGAATGCCCGTCGGCAGGTTGCCCAGGATGCTCAGGGATGGCTGCGCGACGGACTGATGGACCAGCTGTATCCGATGATGTATTTCCAGGGCAACAACTTCTATCCCTTTGCCATCGACTGGCAGGAGAACAGCTACGGGCGCACCATCGTGTCGGGTCTGGGCGTTTACATGCTGCATCCTCGCGAGCGCAACTGGCCGCTGGCTGAGATAGAGCGGCAAATGAACGTGACGCGACAGATTGGGATGGGACACTGCTACTTCCGCGCCAAGTTTCTGCTGGACAACGTGAAGGGGGTGTATCAACACGCCAGCCTGTTCGACCGCCATCCAACTCTCATTCCTCCTATGACCTGGGCGCACCAGCCTGCTCCCTCGGCCCCATCCTATCTGGAGGTGAAACATAGCGACAAAGGTGACGAACTGATGTGGGGAGGAGCTCGCGACAACAGCAACGGCCCATACCTATTATATAATATATATGCTTCGACGGAAGAACCGGTCGACATCAGCAATCCTGCCCATCTGGTGGCAACACGCTATCAGTGGCAACGGCTCTCGCTGCCCGCATCGGCACGGCCTGCACAACCGCTGCACTATGCTGTGACGGCAACCGACCGCTACGGCAACGAAAGCCCGGCTGTCTACGAGCCTTCGTCAGCCAGCAAGCAGCAACCCACATCGACAGCACTGCTGCCCAACGACGGGAGCACCTTGCAGCTGCCACCTAACCCGGCCGCCGATGTCGACATGCTGGCGGTCATGACCCTGCAGGGCAACATCGTATATACATGCAGTCATCGACAGCAGGTGAACCTGACGACACTCGCAGAGGGTATCTATGAGTTGCGCTCGCTCAACAGGAAGGGCATCATGCATCGGCTGGGATTCTTCATCATCAAACGACACTGAACAGCAAATGGAAAAGATTATCCTGGGCATAGACCCTGGCACAAACATTATGGGCTACGGCGTCCTGAAGGTTACTGACGGACGGGCCGAAATGGTGACCATGGGCGTGATAGACCTGCGCAAGTTTGGCGATGGATACCTGAAACTGGGACATATCTTCGAGCGCGTGACGGGTATCATCGACGGTTATCTGCCTGACGAGATGGCCATCGAAGCTCCTTTTCTGCAGAAGAACGTACAGACCACGCTGAAACTGGGTCGCGCCCAAGGCACTGCCATCGCAGCAGCCGTACACCACGGAGTACCCGTGCACGAGTATGCGCCCATGAAGATCAAGATGGCCATCACGGGCAACGGAGCAGCCTCGAAAGAGCAGGTGGCGGGTATGCTGCAGCGACTGCTCAAGTTCGACAAGGAGGCCCTGAACAAGTTTATGGATGCCACCGATGCCTTAGCAGCAGCCTACTGCCACTATATGCAGATGAACCGTCCGGAAAGCCAGGCTCACTACAAAGGATGGAAAGACTTCGTCATAAAAAACCAGTCGCGCATAAAGAAATAAGCTTAACACAACGAACGAAATGAAGATAACAGCCATAGTAGGACGTAACGGCAGCGGGAAGAGCCGCTTCGTAGAGCAGCTGCGCAAGCAGCAAGCCTCAGACCGAGTGCGATATATAGCCTTCACCGACTCGTATGGAGTCAATGTAGACGGGCAATACTACCTTCAGCTGCGCTGGAACCAGCACGATATAGACAGCGAGACGCCTACCGTAGGAGAACTGCTGGAACGCGCATACCAGCTGACAGGCACTGACACGGAGCCACGCCGCGAGCAGATGAGACATTTGTACAAACTCTTCCACATGGAAACGCTGCTCGACAAGTACATCATTTCGCTTTCGAGCGGTGAGCTACGGAAATTCCAGCTCACGAAAACACTGTTCTCCAATCCGAAGCTGCTGATCATGGACAATCCCTTCATCGGACTGGATGCGGAGACACGCGAGCAACTGAAGCAGCTACTCTTTACGCTGGCATCAGACAGCGACATCGAGATTGTGCTGGTCATGTCGAAAACCGACGACGTGCCGGAGTTCGTCACCGGAGTGCTGGAGATGGGAGTCGGTGGCGAGCAAACTCAGAGTCCGAAGCCTGCGGACTGGGAGTCCGAAGCCTGCGGACTGGATGCGTACAGAAGCAGGCAGACACCCGTTCCGCCGCATGTGCTCCTGCCAGCGAAAGCAGAGGCAATACTGCAACTACCCTATCACGACAACGACTACAACTGTCAGCGAGTGGTTGACATGCACCATGTAACTATTAAATATGGTGCGCGAACAATATTAAATGATTTAGACTGGACCGTCATGAATGGCGAGCGATGGGCACTGTCAGGTCAAAATGGCAGTGGCAAGTCGACATTGCTGTCACTAATCTGTGCCGACAATCCCCAGAGCTACGCCTGCGACATCACGCTGTTCGACCGCCCGCGAGGCACGGGCGAGAGCATCTGGGACATCAAGCGCCACATAGGCTACGTGTCGCCCGAGATGCACCGCAGCTACAAGCGCAACCTGCCTGCCATACGCATCGTGGCCAGCGGACTGATGGACACCATAGGGCTGTATGCCGTGCCGAACAAGAAGGATTACGAGCAGTGCTACTGGTGGATGGACATCTTTGGCATTGCCCATCTGGCCAACCGTCCTTTCCTCGAGCTGTCGAGCGGCGAACAGCGACTGGTGCTGCTGGCACGTGCCTTCGTCAAAGACCCACAGCTGCTCATACTCGACGAACCGCTGCACGGGCTTGACCTCTGGAACCGCAGACTGGCGAAGGACATCATAGAGACATTTTGTCAGCGTCGCAACAAAACGATGATTATGGTGACACACTATCAGGAGGAATTGCCTGCCGGCATTACCCACCAGAAGTTTTTGGCACGGAATTTGTAAACAGCATGGATAGTGAACAAAACAAATTGTAGAAAGATAAAAGGAATATCATAGTGACAAGCCAATTCTCACCAAAAGTATCCGAGATTCTCGCCTACTCGCGCGAAGAAGCAGCACGTTTGGCAAGCCGTTCGGTAGCACCGGAGCACTTGCTCTTGGGACTGCTGCGCATCAAGGACGGCCCTGTCGCCCACGTCTTCGAAAGACTTGACATCAACACGCAGAATGTCAAGACTGAGCTGGAGCAACGTGTACGTGAGGACGAAATCGGGATGCCTATCTACACAAATCAGTTAGTACTCAACGAAAAAGCGAGCAACATCTTGAAGCTTGCCGTACTTGAAGCCCGCATCCAGCGCAGTACGCGCGTGGAAGAGCAGCATTTGCTGCTGGCCATCCTGCACGACCAAGTGGATAATGGAGCAAAAATGGTATTGGAAATGAACAATTTGAATTACGAAGACGCACTGACGATGCTCAGTGTGAAAAACGGCATAGGACTGCCTGAGGAGGACTACGAGGAAGAAGAGAGCAACGGCAGTGCTCAGTCGGCCCGCAACAGCTCTTCCACCAACACGCAGACGTCTACCCAGACCAAGCAGACCAAGTCGAAGACCCCTGTGATTGACAATTTCGGCACCGACCTCACCCAACAGGCAGCAGAAAACAAGCTGGACCCCTGTGTGGGCAGGCAGAACGAGATACAACGAGTGATTGAAATCTTGGGGCGGCGCAAGAAGAACAACCCCATACTTATTGGCGAGCCTGGCGTGGGAAAGAGTGCCATCGTGGAAGGTCTCGCCCAGATGATATCGTCCAGACATTGCTCTCCCATGCTCTTCAACAAGCGGCTGGTGACGCTCGACATGACGGGGGTAGTAGCCGGAACCAAATATCGCGGACAGTTCGAGGAGCGCATGAAGCTGCTCGTCAAAGAACTGGAGCAAAACCCTGATATTATTATATTTATCGACGAGATACACACCATGATTGGTGCTGGCTCTGCAGCCGGCACGATGGATGCCGCCAACATTCTGAAACCAGCATTGGCCCGTGGTACCATACAATGTATCGGAGCCACAACGCTCGACGAATATCGCAACAGCATAGAGAAAGACGGAGCCCTGGAGCGTCGATTCCAGAAGGTACTGGTAGAACCCACCACCAACGAGGAGACGCTGCAGATTCTGAAGAATGTGCGCGGACGATATGAATACCACCACCACGTGAGCTATTCGGACGAAGCGCTGGAGGCTTGTGTCAAACTGACCGACCGCTATGTCACCGACCGGTTCATGCCCGACAAGGCCATCGATGCGCTGGACGAGACGGGATCACGTGTACATCTGCAGAATGCCAACATCCCGCCTGAAATAGCCGAGAAGGAGAAAGAAATAGAGCGGGTGAAGGAGAAGAAGACGCAGGCCGTAGGCAACCAGAACTTCGAGTTGGCAGCCAGTTACCGCGATCGTCAGACGCTGCTGGAGAAGGAACTACAGGAGCTGAACCAGAAATGGCTGGATGGCGAGGTGGATGTTCGCCAGACGGTCACTGCCGAACAGGTGGCCGATGTCGTATCGATGATGACTGGAGTGCCCGTACAACGTATGGCACAGGAGGAAGGCATCCGCCTAAAGGGTATGGCAAAGGAACTGAAGTCGCAGGTGATAGCCCAGGACAAGGCCATAGACAAGATGGTCAAGGCCATCCAGCGCAACCGCGTGGGACTGAAAGAACCCAACCATCCCATAGGAGCATTCATGTTCCTGGGGCCTACCGGAGTGGGAAAGACTTATCTGGCCAAGAAGCTGGCAGAGTTTATGTTTGGCAGTAGCGAATCGCTCATTCGCATTGATATGTCGGAATATACAGAGTCGTTCAATGTCTCACGGCTCATCGGTGCACCTCCAGGATATGTGGGGTATGAAGAAGGCGGCCAGCTGACCGAACGAGTGCGCCGTCACCCCTACTCCATCGTGCTGCTCGACGAGATAGAGAAAGCTCACGGCAATGTGTTCAACCTGTTGCTGCAGGTGCTGGACGAGGGACGTCTGACAGATGGTAACGGTCGACTGGTAGACTTCCGTAATACCGTCATCATCATGACATCGAATGCAGGAACCCGCCAGCTGAAGGATTTCGGACGCGGCGTGGGCTTCAACGCTGGCTCAGCATCCTCGCTGGCCATGGACGAGAAAGACAAGGAGCATGCGCGCCAGATAGTGCAGAAGGCACTGTCGAAGCAGTTCTCTCCAGAGTTCCTGAATCGACTGGACGAAATCATCACTTTCGACCAGCTCGACTTGGAAGCCATCAAACAGATTATAGACATCGAGCTAAAAGGTCTCTACAAGCGCATCAACGACCTGGGATTCCAAATAGAGCTAAGCGACGAGGCCAAGCAGTTCGTGGCTGAGAAAGGCTACGACGTGCAATTCGGTGCGCGACCCCTGAAGCGGGCCATACAAAACTATATCGAAGACGGCATATCGGAACTCATCGTCAATGGCGACCTGTCCGCAGGAGCCACCATCCGAATCAACAAAGAAAGCGGAAATGACGAACTCACTTTCACGGAAGATCCGCAGAAGCCAGGAATTACTGAATGATTCGAAATATCGAAAAAAAGAAACAACAAAAAAAATGAAAAGAATCAAGACTTCTCTTATTGCCTGCGCTCTGTTGCTGACGGCGGGCATCGTAGCAAGCTCGTGCGGAGCAGGCACTCTGCTTCAGACTATCGGCAGTGGCGGCACATTGGCCAATGCCTTCACCAGCGTCATCGGTCTCGACAAAGTGACCCAGAAGGGACTTGTAGGCACATGGCATTACAATGGTCCCGGATGTGCTTTCACCAGTAAGAACCTGCTGGCCAAGGCTGGTGGAGAGGTGGCTGCAACAAAGATTGAACAGGAGCTGGCTCCCTACTTCCAGAAAACCGGCCTTACGGCTCAGAACACCTATGTGACCTTCAACGAGGATGGCAAGTTTTCTGCTACTATTGCAGGAAAGACCATCAGCGGAACATGGACATTAGAAGAGTCAACGGCAAAGGTGACGATGCAGACCCTGCTACTTAGCATCAACTGCTATGCCAAGCGCGAATATGGGGGCATCGCCCTGCTGTTTGAGTCGAAAAAGCTGCTCAATGTTCTCCAGGTGCTGGCAGCCATGAGCGGAAACGATACTGTGAGAAAGGTCGGCGACCTCTCGAAAAACTACGATGGCGTTCGTCTGGGCTTTGACATGAAGCAATAGCAGACAAGCCATTTTGCACCTGCTGGCTGACTCAATAAGAAATAGTCGACGGGGGCCGAAAAGTAAGAAAGTGGACTGATTGTTTGGTCAGCCCATTTTTTTTGTTTACCTTTGCAAGTTGGAATAGAAACAATATTAAAAGCTACAATATGACAAAGAAACTCAAGAAGGTGCTCGTGCTAGGCTCGGGTGCGCTGAAAATCGGTCAGGCAGGCGAGTTCGACTACTCGGGCTCTCAGGCTCTGAAGGCATTGCGCGAGGAGGGTATCTCTTCCGTATTAGTTAATCCCAACATCGCTACCATTCAGACCTCTGAGGGTATTGCCGACAAAGTGTATTTCCAGCCCGTGACAACTCATTTTGTGACGGAAATCATCAAGAAGGAACGTCCCGACGGCATCCTACTGGCTTTCGGCGGACAGACTGCGCTGAACTGCGGTACGGAGCTCTACCAGACGGGCGTGCTCAAGGAGTACGGTGTACAGGTGCTGGGAACCAGCGTCGAGGCCATCATGAACACAGAAGACAGAGACCTCTTTGTCAAGAAGTTGGGCGAAATCGACCTGAAGGTACCCGTCTCTCATGCCGTAGAGAACATGGACGATGCCCTGAAGGCAGCCCGCGAGATCGGTTTCCCCATCATGATTCGCTCGGCCTATGCGCTGGGCGGACTGGGTTCGGGCATCTGTCCGGACGAGAAAGCGTTTGTGGAACTGGCTGAGAGTGCCTTCACGTTTGCTCCCCAGATATTGGTGGAAGAGAGCCTGAAGGGCTGGAAGGAGATTGAGTTCGAGTGCATCCGCGATGCCAACGACCACTGCTTCACCGTAGCCTCGATGGAGAACTTCGACCCGCTGGGCATCCATACCGGTGAGTCTATCGTGGTGGCTCCTACCTGCTCGCTGACCGAAAGCCAGGTCAAGATGCTGCAGGACATCACCATCCGCTGTGTGCGCCATCTGAACATTGTAGGTGAGTGCAACATCCAGTTTGCCTTCAATGCCAACACCAACGACTACCGCATCATCGAGATCAACGCCCGTCTGAGCCGCTCCAGCGCTCTGGCATCGAAAGCAACGGGCTATCCCCTGGCTTTCGTAGCGGCAAAGATTGCCCTCGGATATACCCTCGACCAGATTGGCGAGATGGGAACCACGTCGTCGGCCTACGTCGCTCCAAGCCTCGACTATATGATTTGCAAGATACCCCGCTGGGACTTGACCAAGTTTGCGGGAGTGAGCCGTCAGATTGGTTCGAGCATGAAGTCGGTAGGTGAAATCATGTCAATAGGTCGTTCTTTTGAGGAGATGATCCAGAAGGGACTGCGCATGATTGGCCAAGGAATGCACGGCTTCGTAGGCAACGACCATACCAAGTTCGACAACCTTGACGATGCGCTGGCCAACCCCACCGACCTGCGTATCTTCGCTATTGCCCAGGCATTGGAGGAAGGCTACACTATCGACCACATCGAGCAGCTGACAAAGATTGACAAATGGTTCCTGGAGCGCTTGAAGCATATCGTAGACCTGAAGCATCAGCTGATGGAGTATAACAAGCTGGAAGACCTGCCTACCTCGTTGCTCCTCGAGGTCAAGCAGTGCGGTTTCTCCGACTTCCAGATAGCCCGCTTCGTGCTGAAGCCCAAAAGCGGCAATATGGAGAAGGAGAACCTGCAGGTGCGCCAACTGCGCAAGCAGAAAGGTATTCTACCCTCGGTAAAGCGCATTCCAACAGTAGCCAGCGAGCATCCTGAGCTCACCAACTACCTATACTTCACCTACACCCATACCCCGGCTTTCGCAACGCCTGACGGCAAGCCATATACCCCACTTCACGACATTTCCTACTACAAGAATGAGAAGTCGGTCATTGTGCTGGGTTCGGGTGCATACCGTATCGGCAGCTCCGTAGAGTTCGACTGGTGCTCGGTCAATGCCATCAACACTGCTCGCAAGCTCGGCTACAAGTCTATCATGATCAACTACAACCCCGAGACGGTATCCACCGACTACGACATGTGCGACCGTCTCTACTTCGACGAGCTCTCGCTGGAGCGTGTGCTGGATGTCATCGACCTGGAGTCGCCCCGAGGCGTCATCGTGTCAGTAGGCGGTCAGATTCCCAACAACCTGGCCATGAAGCTGTATCGTCAGGGAGTTCCCGTCTTAGGAACCTCACCTGTTAATATTGACCGGGCAGAAAATCGCGACAAGTTCTCGGCCATGCTCGACAAGCTTGGTATCGACCAGCCCGCATGGCGCGCGCTGACATCGTTCGACGATATCAAGGAGTTTGTGTCCGAGGTGGGTTATCCCGTGCTGGTGCGTCCGTCCTATGTGCTGTCGGGAGCCGCTATGAACGTATGCTACGACGACGAGGAGCTGCACCGCTTCCTCAACATGGCTACCGAGGTGTCGAAGGAGTTCCCCGTGGTTGTCTCTCAGTTCATGCAGGAGACCAAGGAGATTGAGTTTGACGCCGTTGCCGACAAGGGCGAGGTCGTTGAGTATGCCATCTCCGAACATATTGAGTATGCCGGTGTGCATTCGGGTGATGCCACAATGGTGTTCCCGGCACAGCACATCTATTTCTCCACAATCCGCCAGATTAAGAAGATAGCCCGCAAGATTGCCAACGAGCTGAACATCAGCGGACCGTTCAACATCCAGTTCCTGGCCAAGAACCGCGAGGTGAAGGTCATAGAATGCAACCTGCGAGCCAGCCGCTCGTTCCCCTTCGTGTCGAAGATCCTGAAGCGCAACTTCATTGAGACCGCCACCAAGATTATGCTCGACGCTCCCTACCAGAAGCCCGAGAAGTTTGAGTTCGACATCGATCGCATTGGCGTGAAAGCCTCACAGTTCTCGTTCGCCCGTCTGCAGAATGCCGATCCCGTGCTGGGTGTAGACATGAGCTCTACCGGCGAGGTGGGCTGTCTGGGCGACGACCTGAACGAAGCTTTGCTCAACGCCCTCATCGCCACAGGCTACAAGTTGCCGCAGGCAGGCTCAAGCATCCTCATCTCGTCGGGTGCCGCAAAGGGCAAGGTCAGCCTGCTGGAACCCGCCAAGCAACTGGTGAAGAAGGGATACAAGGTTTATGCCACAGGCGGCACAGCCAAGTTCTTCAACGACAACGGTGTGGCAGCCACAGCTGTCAGCTGGCCCGACGAAGAGGGAGACAACAACGTGATGGACATGATTGCCCAGCACCAGTTCTCGCTCATCATCAATGTGCCTAAGAATCATACCAAGCGCGAGCTGACCAATGGCTATCGCATCCGTCGCGGAGCCATTGATCATAACACGCCGCTGATGACCAATGTCCGCCTGGCAAAGGCATACATCGAAGCCTTTACCGCCATGACCGAAGACGACATCAAGATCAAGTCGTGGCAGGAGTACAACAGCTAACGAAGATATAATAGACAGAAATCGTTTAGTTGCAAACTACAGATATCGCATGAAAAAGTCCTCGCAGACGGCTCTGCGAGGACTTTTTATGATGTTCTTGAACCAACTAAATTCAGTGTCCCAAGTCATTTCCGAAAACGCGTTAACTCAACTAATTGATTGAGTCAGCTCGATTCGTTGCTTGAGTTAGCTCACATGACGTTTTGAGTTAACTTCATTTTCCATACCCTTCCGCTCTGGGCGGCAATCTCCATACGGACACTGCCGTCGCGACGCAGCGACATTGCAAGCCGCTCCTTGGAAAGCAGGTCGGTGGCTATCACTTTCTTCTCCGCAATACCTAAGAAGTCGAAGGCATGGGCTGGAATACGGATGTCGACCACCACATCGAGATCCTCAAAGTTGACAGCTGCCAGCAGCAACTCACCTTCAGCATAGCGCAGGAAAGCATACTGGCGGTCAAGATGACGGTTGACATACATCAGGTCGAAGAAGACTCCGTCGGTAACGGCCCTCTCCTTGCGGGCAATCTGGAACACGCGCTGATGGAGGTCGAAAAGAGCGTTCTCCTCGGCTGTCAGCTTCTTCTGAGCTGCCCGGCACAAAGTGTCAAGGCTCCAATAGTCGAATATGGTGGTACGGCCGTCATTGCCGCTGAATCCCTCGTGGTCCATTCCCCGTTCGCCATACTCCTGACCGGCATAGAGCATAAACGGATTCTGCTGCATCAGCACAGAAGCTATCAGTGCCGGAACACCCTTCTTGGCATCGGCAGCAAAGAAATCACTGGCTATACGCTGCTCATCGTGGTTCTCAAGGAAGTATAGCATGTGGTCCTTGATATCATCGGTGGCCTGCCAGGCATTGCTGATGGCTGATGTGGAGGTGTGATGACAGATGACGGCGCGCATCGTATCGTACATGCCTACCTTATCATACAGCCAATCGAAGCCGGACGCCAGATAGTGACGATATTCGCTGGGGTTATAGACCTCGCCGATGAAGACAATGTCTTTAAACTTCTTCTTAACCACCTGGGTGGCGT
Source organism: uncultured Prevotella sp. (assembly GCA_946548065.1). Classification (GTDB taxonomy): domain Bacteria; phylum Bacteroidota; class Bacteroidia; order Bacteroidales; family Bacteroidaceae; genus Prevotella. Next base: position 45,482 of record CAMNPM010000014.1, read on the forward strand.
AGGCCCAGAACTCGGCAGGAACCATCTCTGCCATATCACATCGGAAGCCGTCGATACCCTTTTTTGCCCAGAAGAGCAGAATGTCGGTCATTTTCTTCCACGTGTCTGGCATTGGGTCGAAAAAGCCGATTCCACCGGCATAATAGTCGACACCATAGTTCAGCTTCACCGTTTCGTACCAGTCGTTCTGACCAGGGGCATTGTCGAAATGGTCGTTGCCCGTTGCCTTGGCGGGTTCTTCAAGATAGGGTTCCGTCTCTCCATGATAGAGATCGAAGTAAGGCGCGAAGCGCTGGCCGGGACAATAATAGAAATTGTTCTGGGGGTCGAACCCCATCATCGTGTCGTCGGTCTCGCCAAGATCCTTCACCTTCTTGGGCTTGCATACTGACTGATACTGACGTGCCACATGGTTGGGTACAAAGTCGATGATGACTTTCAACCCTGCAGCATGTGTACGCTCTACCAACTGCTCGAACTCCTGCATACGATGCGGGACATCTACTGCAAGGTCCGGGTCTACGTCGTAATAGTCGGTGATAGCATAAGGAGAGCCCGCCCTGCCCTTCACGACAGCAGGATGCTGGCGGGGAATGCCAAAGGTTGTATAGTCAGTCTGTGTAGCATGTCGGATAATGCCGGTATACCACACATGACTGATACCCATAGCCGATAGCTGTTTCAACACCTGCGGCGTGAAGTCTTGCATCTTGCCACAGCCATTGTCCGCTATAGTCCCACCCACTTTGCGGGTTTCGTTACGGTTGCCATACAGACGCGTAAATACCTGATATATCAGAACCTTATCCACGATTCCTTCTTGTGTTTGTCTATTACACTAATTACAGGATTCCGTGAGCTGACACCTCACGATTGATCTTGGCAATCATTCCCTGCAGGGCTTTGCCGGGACCACACTCAGTGAAGTCGGTAGCACCATCGGCAATCATATTCTGCACACACTGGGTCCAGCGTACCGAGCTGGTGAGCTGGGCTATGAGATTCTGCTTAATCTCAGCAGGGTCGGTGTGGGGCTTACCGTCGACATTCTGATAGACGGGACACTTAGGAGTCTTAAACTCCGTCTTCTCGATGGCAGCCTGCAACTCATCTTTGGCGGGCTGCATCAGGGGAGAATGAAAAGCGCCACCCACCTTCAGGGGCAGGGCGCGCTTGGCACCGGCTTCTTTCATTTTCTCGCAGGCCTCATTGATGGCCTCAATGTCACCGGAGATAACCACCTGACCAGGATTGTTGTAGTTAGCTGCCACACAGACACCCTTGCCCATCTTGGCAACCTCGGCGCAAATCTCCTCAACCTTCTCATCAGGCAGACCGATAATAGCTGCCATCGTAGAGGGCTGGGCCTCACAAGCCTTCTGCATAGCCATAGCGCGGGCATAGACCAGTCTGAGACCATCCTCGAAAGACAATGCTCCAGCAGCAACCAAAGCAGAGAACTCGCCCAGCGAGTGACCAGCGGTCATTTCCGGCTGGAAGGCATCGCCCATGCAGATGGCACTGATGACAGAATGCAAGAATACGGCAGGCTGCGTCACCTTCGTCTGCTTCAAGTCGTCGTCAGTACCTTCAAACATGATGTCAGTGATACGGTAGCCGAGAATCTCGTTGGCTTTCTCAAACAAATTCTTTGCTGTCTCATTGCTCTCGTACAGGTCTTTACCCATACCTACAAACTGTGCTCCTTGTCCAGGAAAAACAAATGCTTTCATATCTTATTCTAAGTTTAATTTAATGATTCCACATAATACATAATAAAAAGCGCATCTTTCGATGCGCCTTCTTGGCGGAAGGTGAGGGATTCAAACCCCCGATACCCGAAAGGGGTATACCGGATTTCGAGTCCAGCGCGATCGATCACTCTGCCAACCTTCCTTAATGACCTTCCTCTGAAAATCGGGTGCAAAGGTACAACTAATTTTTGTAATCACCAAAAGTTTTTGCAAAAAACTGAGGCTTTGACTATGAATCAAAGCCTCAATCTTTTATTTGGAAGATAAAAAGTCGCGGTTAGTTGTTCACACTACCTCCCACAATGTCAAGCAGCTCGCTGGTGATAGCTTGCTGACGACCCTTGTTGTACTGCAGATTGAGCTGTCGCAACAACTCGTCGGCATTGTCGGTTGCAGTCTGCATAGCCACCATACGAGCGGCATGCTCGGAGGCTACGCTGTCGAGCAAGGCAGTGTAGAGCATCAGATGTGCCATCTTCGGCATCAGCTGCGAGAGCACCGTGTTCATATCCGGTTCGACGATGAAATTGTCGTTCAACGGCTCAACCTCCTCACCTGCGGCATTTACTACCTTCTTCTTACGGTGGCGCTTCAGGTATTCCTGTGACTCCTTGGTAGCAAGAATACTGGTAAGATCGCGCTCGTGGTCACGTTCCAGTTCACTTTCAAGATCAATAGGCAGGAACTGTTTGTTGGTAAGAACCTGAGAGCCTGCCGACTTGAAGTGATGGTAGATGAGTTCTACGCGGTCGATTTCGCCTTCCTCAAACTTACTCCCCAGTTCCATAACGATATCAATGCACTCACGGACATTGGGATGATCAACGAGTGAAGCAAAGTCGCCCTTGACATCGTAGCCCAGTTTGCGAGCCTTCTCAGCCACCTTGCGACCTATCGGATAAATCTCCACACTGTTGTCTCCAAGCTTTTCGGTGTATGCATCGTGAATACGCGTCATCGTCTTGATGATGTTGGCGTTGAAGCCACCGCAAAGCGAAGAGTTGGAGGAGAACACCACCAATGCAACACGCTTGACGGGGCGCTCCTGGTCGTAAATAGTCTGAGACTCGGCTTCGGCAGCCAGAAACGATTTGAGGATATGCTCAAGCAACGACTCATAGGGCAGCATGTTCTGGATGGCCACCTGCGCATGGTGCAGCTTGGAGCTGGCCACCATCTTCATAGCAGAGGTAATCTTTCGCGTGCTGTTGACCGAGGCGATGCGGCCTTTAATTTCTTTCAGGCTTGGCATAGGCTCTTACTTTTTGTACGTTCCGGCGATGTCGGCCATGACAGCCTCAATCTTCTGGGTCGTAGCGTCATCTATCTTTCCGGCTCCCAATGTCTCGATAACCTCAGGAGCACTGCTGCGCAGCTTGTCAAGGAACTGTGTCTGGCACTCGCGAACCTTATCAATAGGAACCTCGCGCATCAAGCCATGCACACCACAATAGAGAATGGCCACCTGCTCTCCGACAGGCATAGGACTATACTGCGGCTGTATCAACAGCTGGTTATTCTTACGTCCGCGGTCAAGCGTCATAGCAGTCACGGCATCCATATCGGAAGAGAACTTCGAGAAAGCCTCCAACTCACGATACTGAGCCTGGTCAATCTTCAGGGTACCGGCCACTTTCTTCATCGACTTGATTTGAGCGGAACCACCGACACGCGATACAGAGATACCCACATTGATAGCAGGACGGAATCCACGATTGAAGAGGTCACTCTCAAGGAAGATCTGACCATCGGTAATCGAGATTACATTGGTTGGGATGTATGCCGAAACGTCGCCAGCCTGTGTCTCGATGATAGGCAGGGCAGTCAGTGAACCGCCACCCTTCACATGACCCTTCATACACTCAGGCAGGTCGTTCATCTGCTCAGCCACTTCCTGCTGTTCGTTCATCTTGGCAGCACGCTCCAACAGGCGAGAGTGCAGATAGAACACATCGCCAGGATAAGCCTCACGTCCGGAAGGACGGCGCAGAATCAGCGACACTTCACGGTAAGCCACAGCCTGCTTCGACAGGTCATCATAGACAACGAGTGCGGGCAGACCTCTATCACGGAAGTACTCACCGATGGCTGCACCAGCAAATGGAGCATAGTACTGCATGGCAGCGGGATCGGCAGCAGTAGCTGCCACCACGATGGTGTAAGGCATAGCGCCATGCTCCTTCAGGGTCTGAACGAGGGTTGCTACGGTACTTGCCTTTTGGCCTATAGCTACATAGATGCAATATACGGGCTTGCCTGCCTCGTAAAAGCTCTTCTGATTGATAATGGTGTCGACAGCTATGGCGGTCTTACCAGTCTGGCGGTCGCCAATGATCAGCTCACGCTGTCCACGACCAATAGGAATCATCGAGTCAATGGCCTTGAGTCCCGTCTGCAACGGTTCCTTCACCGGCTGACGATAGATCACACCAGGAGCCTTGCGGTCGAGCGGCATTTCAAAAGCATCCTTCAGGTCGATATCGCCTTTTCCGTCTACTGCCTGACCCAGCGGGTTGATGACTCGGCCCAGCATATTGTCGTTGACCCGGATAGAGGCAATGCGCTTGGTACGCTTCACCACCATACCTTCCTTAATGCCTGACGTGGCACCCAGAAGCACACAACCTACGTTGTCTTCCTCCAAGTTCATCACGATAGCCATCGTGCCGTTCTCAAACTCGAGCAGTTCGTTGGCTTCGGCATTGCGGAGTCCGTAGATACGAGCCACACCGTCGCTGACGGTAAGCACGGTACCTACCTCGTCGAACTGTTCGGCATCCTGAATGCCCTTCAGCTGTTCGACCAGCACCTGGGATACTTCGCTTGGTTTAATTTTATCTGACATTTTTCAATTACTTTTTAAGTGTGTTAAGAATGTTGTTGAGCTTAGACTTGACACTGGCGTCCATACGGAACGTGTCGTACTCAAGGATGAAGCCGCCTATGATGTCGGGATTCACCTCAGTCTCAAACTCCACAGTACCATTAGTCTTGCTCTCCACCATCTGGCGCATCTTCTGCTCTGTAGCAACAGATACGCGGGCAGCGGTAATGAGCTTGCCACGGATGACGTTCTTCTGCTTACGGTAAAGCGTGATATACGAGTTGGCCATAAACTGAATCATGTTCTCTCGGTCTTCCTTAAGCACAAGGCTGATAAAACTCTTTGTCAGGGCGCTGGGCTGTTCGCCCGCAGCCACCTGAAGCAGGGCTTCCTTCTTATCCTTCGAGAGCATGGGATTGTCTATCGTCTGGCGCAATGCGGGTACGTCGATATAGCTCTTGGCTACCGTCATCATTTCCTGATAGACAGTGTCCTCCTGCTTGGCATCGGTAGCACTCTTCAGGAGCGCCCTCGCATATCTCATCGATATTACTCCAATATCCATACGCAACTCTAATTATTACTTCACAGAGACTTCATCCAGCATACGGTCAATCAAATCCATCTGCGACTTATCGTCCTTCAGATTCTGTTTGAGAACCTTTTCGGCGATTTCAACGCTTAACGCAGCAACTTGCTGACGGATGTCGGCTATAGCGGCCTTCTTCTCCTGCTCGATGGCGGCTTTTGCCTCGTCAAGCAGGCGGGCACCCTCACTTCTTGCCTTATCCTGAGCCTTCTCTACGATAGCGTCGCGTGTCGCAGCAGCCTCACGAAGTATCTGGGCCTGCTGCTCACGCGCCTCCTGCAAGATGGATTCACCTTCTTTCTGAATATTAGCCAGACGCTCGTTGGCCTCATGGGCCTTCTTGAGCGACTCGTCAATGAAAGCCTTACGCTCGTCGACCATCTTCACAATCACAGGGAAGCCATACCTCCACAGGATGAAGAGGACCACAAGGAAGACAATCGTCATCCAGAAGAATAGTCCAAAATCAGGGGTTATCAGTGACATACGCTGGTTCTCGGAGAATTATACGAAAAGTGCAAGAATAGAAATCACCAGAGCCAGGAAAGTAGCACCCTCAACAAGAGCAGCGGCCAGAATCATCGAACTCTGCAGACCACCCATTTTCTCTGGCTGACGAGCCATAGCGTCCATAGCCTGACCACCAATACGACCGATACCGATACCGGCACCGATAACTGCTAAACCACCACCTACAGTAGCACCGAGCTTTGCGAGTGCATCTGCTGCTA
>CAMNPM010000015.1 GCA_946548065.1 uncultured Prevotella sp.
ATTGACAAATATGATTTTATTCAGGTATTTCATCTTCGTTGGCTATTTGAATCATATTAACCAGTTCCTCAGCATAATGGAAAGCAGATGTAATCTTGTAGGTTTCATCCTGTTCGCTGATACATTCGGCAAACCCCATGCCCTGCATCTCCTGAAGCAGTTTGTTCACTATCTCCAAATAAGAACCTACACCATATTTCTTATAGAGGTGTCCGGCTTTCTCCTTCAGTTCGATATCCAGGCTGATCTGCTCTATCAGATGGCTCTTACGAAACTGGTAGCCAGCCGTAAACGACTGGTTGTAGGTCTTCAAAAAGTCCAGATAGTCGAGCCATTTGGAAAAACTCTCCAACTTCTGTTCTATGGACTGCTTTCCCTCCCCAATACGCGAGAAGTAGAAGTAGCCGTTGCCTTCTTCCAATTGCAGACCTATCTCCTTGAAGAAATCAGCATAATCGTCGAAGTTCTCCTCTATATCCTCATACAGATGACGGATTGAGGGTTCAGTACTGTCCACTGAGAGGAACTCTCCACGGCTCAGTCGCTCGTATATTCGTTGAGTATTATTTCGCATAGATAATAGGATATTCAATGTCATGATAAATGGCGTATTTCCCTGTCATCTTACATTCGTCAGGATGTAGGATGACCAGTTGGCAAAAGAGGGCTGCGTGGTCTTCTATATCACGCTTTGCCTTATAATCGTATCTCAGAATAAATTCAAAGAGATTGTAGCTTGACGCAGAAAAGGCATTCCATACTTCAGCAGGATCTACCTCCTTCAGTCGTTGCACATGTTCTTGCAAGTCTTCGTCTGTCAGTGGTTCTGCTTCTGTTCGGGCTGTTTTCCGCAGTCCATTGCGCTCTGCTATTCGTCTCAGTATGCTGATTGTTTGGTCGTTCCCCCTCAGCATTTCCAATGAGAGCCTTATTTTGCTGTATTGCCTTGATTCCATCCACAGCGGATTGCTATCTTCCAGCACCTGCACCAGATTAGTGTCTGTCTTGATGAGCAACTGGTCTTGCAGGTATTTCAGTTTCCGTATCTTCTTGTAGAGCTGATTTTGCTGTTCTATCTGATTGATATAGACGATAATCTGTCTGTCTATTTCCATCAGCGCATGATATGCCTCCACAAAGTCATGCTTCACATCGCTGCATGTCTTGGCCATGTGTGGGTCGTTGGCCATCAGGAAGAAAGCATGCTCATTATCCATCAGCTTTTCACATTCGCGTATCATCGAACGGATGCTTTGGCTTTTCTCGTCCAGATTCTGCAGTTTCTTTTTCTTGATAATGTAGTTGGGTTCTTGCTTATACGCATTATCCATGTTACGCTTCAAGTCAACCACATTCTTAAGCGTCCTGAACCCCGTCTTTTTTAGCAGTTGTCGCACGCTATCCTGATAGCCAGCCTTACGGTTGACATTCGTCTCTTGCAGAAAATAGCCTATATGTTCTTTCAACGTGTTGATGCACTCCTGTACACTCAGTACGCTGATTTCCTCATTCACATTCAGTACCTCTTCAAAGAAATTGAGGTAGTCGCTCTCTATCTCTACCGTATTGCCCGTTTCCACCAGTACGCCATAATCCAGCAGTTTCCTCAGTCGTGCTTCATTTCCTCCAACCAGTTCCAAAGCCAACCCTTGAGGAAACTTCATTAGTTTCCGCTTCTCAAACATCTCGCTCAGCAATCCTTGTTCACGCGAGAGTGTCTTCGTTAGCTCTTCTATGGTTCTAAAATGTGATAATATTTCCATGAAATATCAAGCTTTCAAATGTTCATATAATTTCATCCTTAACACCTCGCTATTCTGGAACTCGAACTGGAACATCTTACGATTGAAGTGCGGATTGTTCTTCTGGATAATCCGGTGGTAGATACCATGGCTTGGTCAACACCTTTCTGCTCGGCTAACCACTTGTTGGTGCGCTGGTACTCTCTACGAGACACTCGGTAGTCTCGCGGTTCCTCCCTTCTCTGCAAGCACTACTGTCAGTCGGTTTAAATCTTTACCTTCCATGTTATACGTTATTACATAATACAGGGTACAAAGATAGCGATTTTTTAGCAGGAATCATTATCTTTTGCCAAAAATATGAACACAGAGGCAAAAATATTTGTCTTTTAACAAATGTCCGAAGGTTAAAAATAGAGAAGCATCACTAGATTGACTCATAAAATGCCATTTTCAGACCAAAAGAACCAAAAACATGTGTTAAGACAAAAATACATCTTACTTTGCTTGCTGCCGACGATGCTCTTGGCAGACAGCTTCAAGATGCTGAATTACTCAGAAAATGAAGAGGATTATAGTTTACGCAGATTTTGACTTCCTATCTGCTCCACAGGAGGAATCATATTCCATTCGTTGGGATGAACTATAAAAAGTTGCGTATTCTGCTCGTTTTACGTGAAAAATGTGTAACTTTGCAGCGCAATTGAAACGATGTAGCGTACAGAGAGAAGCTCGTTGAAATCCAGCGAGATAACACATTCAGACGTGGCAAGTAGTGTCCCTGCATCGATAAACAACTTAAGTTTCGGAAGTAAAATTGCTTGATATTTTTGCAAAGAAAAGGGTTTGAAGCTTCTGTTTTTACAGAATTTATTTGTATCTTTGTAGTGGTAAATAATGAATACAAAATACTTCAAACCATGTGCAAAGTTACAAATATTTTCTCAGAAATCGCTTCTTTTTTCCAGAAAAGTAGCAAAAGCAGTGCAGTTGGTGCCATATCCAGTGTTATGAAGAAAGTAATTATCGACTGAGCCGTTTTCCGTGCATTGATGTCGGATGCCCCACAAAAAATTGGTTGTCTCCCGACAACCAATCTTTCAATTAACCTTAATAATCTAATACCATGAAAAACACACTTGCAAAATTAAACATTATCTTGGGAATATGCAAGGATTTTATGTTTTTTCTACCCCCGTTTAACGCTCTTTAATAAATTTACCTCTCCATTTAAGGATTGTTGACGGTTCGGAGCGTGTTTCCTGCTCTTCCGAGGCTGGAGCATCCAACTGAGTAACGGGCTGTAGTGTCAGCATGGGCTGCTCGGGAGTAGAGGCTGGCGACGGGGACGGCGCAGGGGTGTGCAGACTGGCAACGAACATTTGGCCGGGGGGCAACGGAAGGTCCAAGTAGTCGCTGGCGGGCAGGGGATGCCAGCTGAGGGAATAAAAGGCGACGGTGCTCTCACGGATGTCGGTGCCGTAGGTTTGGACAACGCAGAGGATGTGTTGCGCACTATCGACGGGCTGCGACACGGGAAGGAGCTGCATCTCCATGGTGACAGCGTCGTTGAGCTGCAGCAGCAGATTTTGGTCGGTGAGTTCGAGCAAACGGCTCTTGCCGCCCAGCTGGTTGACTACCTCGGCATCCATGCCGGAGGCCATGAAGTCGAGCAGGTCAAGACGGTTATTCTGCGACAGATAGGGTACTGCCTCAGCGGGCATCTCCCTGAACACGTCGGGCATGGCAGGGTGCTGGGCATGGGCTACCAGGGCTGCCAGCAAGGAAAGAAGGACGAATGTTTTTCGCATAGCGGGTATCTTATGTTTTGGAAAGTTGCATCATCATCACGGCTGTGAGTCCGGCGGTCTCGGTGCGCAGACGGCTCTTGCCCAGATGTACCGACTGATAGCCATGAGAGAGGGCCTGCTGCACCTCAGCGACGGAGAAGTCGCCCTCGGGACCTATCAGCACGGTGGCATCAGCGGCGGTGTCCGACTGGCGCAGTTGGTCGAAGAGCCAGGTGCGCGGAATCTCCTCATAGCAGTGGGCTATATACTTCTGGCCCTGACGCGGCTGGTTGATGAAACCGGCGAAGGACACGACATCGTGTAGCTCGGTCTTCCACGCCTTGCGGCTCTGCTTCATGGCTGACACCACGATCTTGTCGGCTCGCGCTGTTTTCAGGACGCGGCGCTCGGAGAACTGACAGTCGAGGAAGCTAATCTCATCGACCCCGACCTCTACTGCCTTTTCTATCATCCACTCCATGCGGTCCATCATCTTGGTGGGGGCAATGGCCAGATGGACGCGCCCCTGCCACTGACGCTGCTGCGGAAGGACTTCCTTGATGTCGTAGAGGCAATGCTTGGTATGCGCCAAGGTTACCTCAGCACGATAGAAGCTGCCCTGTCCGTCCATCAGCATCAGCTCGTCGCCCGCCTTCAGGCGGAGCACACGCAGGGCATGAGCCGCCTCGTCGGGCGGCAGCTCGTTGACTGAACCCGCATCGGGAACATAAAAGTATCGCGTCTCTTTCATCGTTGTTCAGCGGCTATTAATGACGGATATCGCCGATGGGCTTCTTCTCAGGCTTGAACACTAGGGCAAAGGCCACGCCCACGACGAGGGCAAAGGCTGAGAAGACAAACCAGCACGTGGGCCAGTCGCCAACCAGGAAACCGCCCTCCCACTGACAGTAATAGTTGACCACCTCGCCAGCTGCCAGCGTGCCGATGGTGGCCCCCAGTCCGTTGGTCATCATCATGAACAGTCCCTGGGCCGAGGCTTTGATGCTGGGCTCGCACTCCTGGTCGACAAAGATGCCGCCGGAGACATTGAAGAAGTCGAACGCCACACCATAGACTATGCACGAGAGGACAAAGAAGATGACCCCAGGCACGGCAGGATTGCCTATGCCGAAGAACCCGAAGCGGAACACCCATGCAAACATAGACATGAGCATAACGACCTTGATGCCGAAACGCTTCAGGAAGAACGGTATCATAAGGATGCAGAGTGCCTCGCTGATCTGCGAGACGGACGTCAGCAGGGTGGCGTTATTGGCAGCAAACGAGTCGGCAAACTCGGGCTGGCCCTTGAAGCTGGTGATGAAGGGTCCGGCAAAGCCGTTGGTCACCTGCAGGCACATGCCCAGAAGAGCGGAGAACACGAAGAACAATGCCATCTGCCTGCGTCTGAAGAGCTTGAAGGCATTGAGCCCCAGGCTCTCGGCCAGCGACATGCTGCCTTCTTTCTTCTCAATCCGGCACTGGGGTATGCACAGGTAGCAATAGAGGAAGAGCACCAGGCTCAACATGCCGGATACGAAGAACTGCATATAGGTGTACTGGAACTTACGGGCATTGTCGGCCAGCGTCATCGAGAAGCCTCCGTCGTCCCATACCGCACAGTTGACAAACCACATGGTGGCGATGAAGCCTACCGTGCCCAGGACACGGATGGGCGGGAAGTCGCGGACGGTGTCCAAACCGTTCTTCTTCAGGATATAGAACGCCGTGGTATTGGCCAGGGCGATGGTAGGCATGAAGAAAGCCACGCTGAGCGTATATAGTGCAATGAAGCCGGAGGGGTTGGCAATCTCGTTGCCAAAGCCTGCCTGGATACCCATCCACCAGCATCCCAGCATGAAGGCACCAGCCATCAGATGGCAGAGGCCCAGCAGGCGCTGCGGCTGGATATACTTATCGGCCACAATGCCCATGAGCGTAGGCATGAAAATACTAACAATGCCCTGAATGGCATAGAACCATGAGATCTTGTCGCCCAGACCGGCCACACCCAGATAGTTGCCCATGCAGGTTAGGTATGCTCCCCACACGGCAAACTCCAGGAAGTTCATAATTGCTAAACGTACTTTCGTATTCATAGTCTTTATAGGTTTAAAAAGTTTTTCATCCTAATCATAATGGAGGTGATTCACGTGAGCAGTCTGCCTTTATAGTAGGCACACACGCGGCCATCGTCGCACGTGCGCAGCTCAACGCGACCGGTCAGCCACTCCGTGCGGCCCTGCTCCTGGAGCAACGGGTACAGGTCGGCCAGGTAGCCCTCTCTGATCTCCAGCACGTGCTGAATCAGGCAACGGCCGTCGGGGGTCAGCACCTCGTTGCAGGCTATCAGCCTTTTGGGGTTCAGCTTGCGATTCATTTTTCTGTTCTTTGTTATGGAAACGAATAAGTTGTATCTGACTGATGAACATCAGCCTGCGGGGATTGTCGGCATCAGCATCGCCATTGGGCGCAAGATACACAAAGCCACTCATCGACTTCAGCTTCTTCTCGTTGTTGGCGGGGATGCGGATCTGCAAAAGCCCCGATACCGACACATGATTGGAGGTCTGGATGATGCTGTCGCCCTCGTACTTGGTGACGATGCACACCACGGCATCCTTCATGCCCGACTGCCAGATATACTCAGACATGAACTGGAACATAAACGAGTCGCCCTTATAGAAAGAGGTGTCAACCTTGACCGCGAAGTCGAAACGGTTCATAGTGGGCTGCGGCATCAGCAGCACGTCAGTGGCTCCGGTCCAGACATTAGCCGTGTCGCCAGTAGTGCTATACTGTGAATAGCGCCCTATCTCGCCCACCGATGCTCCCAGCTGCTTGGCTTCGTCGGCCAGACGCTCGTTGACCTCGGTATAGATCTTCTTCAGCCGCACCAGGTGGGAATAGTAGTAAATCATCGACGAGTCGAACTCTGCTTCCGTGATACCATGCTTCTTGAGGACGGTCTGGAAATACAATGACTTGTCGAAGTCCTGGCTTTCGCTCTGACGGTCTATCTTGACCATAGCCTGTGCCACATGGTAGTCGTAGAGTATATCCTCCATATCGTCTGGCTGGATATACTGGGGCGGGACGCTTGGGGTGCAAGCCGCCACCAACGCCACAACAACAAGTACCAAAAGGCTATTCTTCATCTGTCGGCTCTCCTTTCTTAAAAGATATCCCACTAATTTCCCTGCGATAGAACAGCAACAGCAGGACAACGCCTACGGTGATGGCCGAATCGGCAAAATTGAAGATGGGACTGAAGAAAACAAAGGGATGGCCTCCGAACATGGGTACCCAGTCGGGATAGGTGGTGACGATGAGCGGAAAGTAGAACATATCGACCACCTTGCCCATCAGGAAGGGGGCATAGCCCGTGCCGAAGGGTACGAAATAAGACACGTAATACTCGGAGCTGGCACTGAACACCAGTCCGTAGAAGGCTGAGTCGAAAATATTTCCCGCAGCTCCGGCCAGCACCATCGACAGGCATGCCACATAGCCCCATCTAGCCTGACGCAGGCACTGCTGCCTGATGTAATAGCCTAAGGCACACACCGCCACCACACGAAACAGGCTGAGAACCAGCTTGGAGCCAATCTCCATGCCGTAGGCCATACCATTGTTCTCGATGAACACAATCTTGAACCACGAGAGAATCTCAATCTGCTCATGCAGCGTCATGCTGGTCTTCACCCAAATCTTGATGACCTGGTCGGTAATGAGGATGGCGACCACGATAATTGCGGCCATCCATCCCCTCTTAGATATCTGCGGATTACCCATCTGCTATTTTCTGCCTGCCATCTTAGACTCAACGCTCAGTGTGGCATGAGGTACGGCACGCAGACGTTCCTTCGGTATCAGCTTGCCCGTAATACGGTCGATGCCGTAGGTCTTGTTCTCAATGCGCACCAGAGCGGCCTTCAAGCCCTGGATGAACTTCTGCTGGCGCGAGGCCATCTGAATCAGTTCTTCCTTCGACTGGGTGGCACTACCCTCCTCCAGTGCCTTGTAGGTGGGCGACGTGTCGTCAACGTCGTTGGAGTCTTTATTCATCAACGCACTCATCATCTGGTCGTAGTCGCGCTTGGCCAGTGCGAGCTTCTCATTAATAATGTCACGGAACTCTTCCAGTTCTTCGTCCGTGTAACGTGTTTTTTCTGCCATAATCAGTTAGTTTTTAGTTATTTTGATGTTCAGTTTGAATTCGTCAAAGTCTACCGGCTCACCATCATTCGGTGCGATGGTGATGTCGTCGGCTAATACCTGGGCCTTGATGTAGTCACCAAAGCCCTTGACCGCGTTCTCGATGTCAGTCTGAGGAGCCAGCGTGATGCGAATACGGTCGGTAATCTCAAAGCCGCTTTCCTTGCGTATGTTCTGCACACGGTTGATAATCTCGCGGGCCATACCCTCCTGCCGGAGCTCATCGGTGAGCTCTACTTCCAAGGCAACGGTAAGCGCGCCTTCGTTGGCAACGAGCCACCCGGGGATGTCCTCGCTGATGATGTCGACATCGGCAGTCTCGATGGTCAGCGTGTTGCCATCAACCAGTATGCCGATAGAGCCGTTGGCTTCCAGCTCGGCAATCTGCTCCTGTGAGAGCGCATCGACAGCAGCGGCAACAGCCTTCATCTGCTTGCCATACTTCTTGCCCATGACACGGAAGTTGCACTTCACCTTCTTCACCAGGATGCCTGCACCCTCTACAAACTTCAGTTCCTTCACGTTCACCTCATGCATAATCAGGTCTTTCACCGCCTCGATATGACGCTTCTGCTCTGCCGTGGCAGGAACCATGATTGACAGTAGCGGCTGACGCACCTTGATATTGACCTTGCGGCGAAGGGCCAGCACCATAGAGGTAATCTTCTGGGCCATCTCCATGCGGGCTTCAAGATCCTTGTCGATAAGCGACTGGTCGGCTGCAGGGAAGCTATCCAGATGTACGCTGTCTTTCGCACCGCCAAGATCCTTGTAGAGCTGGTCGGCATAGAAGGGTGCAAAGGGAGCCAGGAGCTTGGAGACAGTCATCAGACAGGTGTAGAGCGTCTCGTAGGCAGAGCGCTTGTCGTCGCTCATCTCCTTGCCCCAGAAGCGTTTGCGATTCAGTCGGACATACCAGTTGCTGAGGTCGTCGTTGACAAAGGCATCAATCAAACGGCCGGCACGGGTGGGATCATAATTATCCAGCTCGGCGGTGACCTTCTGCACCAGCGTATTCAGGCTCGAGAGAATCCAGCGGTCTATCTCGGCTCGCTCGGCCACTGACTGTGCGGTGGGTTCCCAACCATCTACATTGGCGTAAAGGGCAAAGAAACTGTAGGTGTTATATAAAGTTCCGAAGAACTTACGCTTGACTTCATCTACTCCCGCAGGGTCGAACTTCAGGTTGTCCCAGGGTTCCGAATTGGTCATCATATACAGGCGTACGGCATCACTTCCAAACTTCTCGATCATTTCGAAAGGATTGACCACATTACCCACATGCTTCGACATTTTATTTCCTTTAGCGTCGAGCACCAATCCACTGGAAATCACATTCTTAAAGGCTACAGAGTCAAAAATCATCGTAGCTATGGCATGCAGGGTAAAGAACCAGCCGCGCGTCTGGTCGACACCCTCGTTGATGAAGTCGGCAGGGAAGGCCTGCCCCTTGTCGATGAGCTCACGGTTTTCGAAAGGATAGTGAATCTGAGCGTAGGGCATCGACCCGGAGTCAAACCACACGTCTATCAGGTCTGCCTCGCGCTTCATCTTCTTGCCCGTAGGCGAGCAGAGGAAGATATAGTCTACATACGGACGATGGAGGTCTATACGGTCATAATTCTCCTGTGACATGTCGCCAGGCACAAAGCCTTTATCCTTCAGCGGGTTCGACGGCATAAAACCTGCTTCTACAGCCTTATCTATCTCATTATAAAGCTCTTCCACGCTTCCGATACAGATTTCCTCACCGTCCTCTGAGCGCCAGATAGGCAGCGGGGTACCCCAGAAACGCGAACGAGAAAGATTCCAGTCGTTCAGGTTGTCCAACCAGTTGCCAAAGCGTCCCGTACCGGTAGACTCGGGCTGCCAGTTGATGGTCTTGTTCAGCTCCGACATGCGCTCCTTCTTGGCGGTACTCTTGATGAACCACGAATCCAGCGGATAGTAGAGCACGGGCTTGTCGGTACGCCAGCAATGAGGATAGTTGTGCACGTGCTTCTCTATCTTGAACACCTTGTTCTGCGCCTTCAGATCCATGCAGATGGAAATGTCAAGCGTTTCGTCCTTGTCAGTCAGCGTGTCATCATAGGCATTCTTCACATAGCGACCAGCAAACTTGTTCCATTCGTCTACATTGACATAGTTCTTAACGAACTCAGGATCCAGGTCGTCAATGACGAAGTACTTACCCTGCAGGTCCACCACGGGGCGTTCCTGCCCTTTCTTGTCGATGAGCACAATGGGACAGATACCAGCCTTCTTGGCCACAAAGGCATCGTCGGCACCGAAATTGGGTGCGATATGCACGATACCGGCACCGTCTTCTGTGGTCACATAGTCGCCGGGGATGACGCGGAAGGCATCGCCCATGGGCTTGATGGCAGGCATCAGCTGCTCATACTCCATGCCCACGAGGTCAGTACCCTTGTAGCGGGCTACGATGCGATAGGGAATCAGCTTGTCGCCCTTCTTGTATTCCGGCATCTCTCCGCCGTCGGTGATGCAGCCCTCAGCGGGCAGATAGGCGTTCAGGCGGGCCTCGGCCAGCACGAGCGTCACCTTGTCGGCAGTATAGGGATTGTAAGTCTCTACGGCCACATAGTCAATCTTCGGACCTACGCAGAGGGCCGAGTTGGCTGCCAGCGTCCACGGTGTGGTGGTCCAGGCCAGGAAGTATGGTGTCCCCCACCCTG
Source organism: uncultured Prevotella sp. (assembly GCA_946548065.1). GTDB lineage: Bacteria > Bacteroidota > Bacteroidia > Bacteroidales > Bacteroidaceae > Prevotella. Next base: position 10,447 of record CAMNPM010000015.1, read on the forward strand.
TCATTTCCGGCTTCGGGTTCTTCATGCGGAACATGGCGGTGCAGGTGGTGTCCTTCACGTCACGATAGCAGCCGGGCTGGTTCAGTTCGTGGCTCGACAGTCCGGTACCTGCTGCAGGCGAATAAGGCTGTATGGTATAGCCTTTGTACAATAGTCCCTTCTCATAGAACTGCTTCAGCAGCCACCACAGCGTCTCGATATATTTGTTGTCGTAGGTGATGTAGGGATGGTCGAGGTCGACGAAATAGCCCATCTTCTCAGTCAGCTCGCGCCATTCCTGAGTGTACATCATCACGTTCTCACGACACTTCTTGTTGTAGTCTTCGGTAGAAATATAACGTTCCGACTCTTTGTTGTCAATATCAGCTTTAGTAATGCCCAGCTCTTTCTCTACACCCAGCTCTACGGGCAGACCGTGGGTGTCCCATCCTGCCTTACGCTTCACCTGGAAACCCTGCATAGTCTTGTAGCGGTTGAAGGTGTCCTTGATGCTGCGTGCCAGCACATGATGAATGCCCGGATGACCATTGGCCGACGGGGGACCTTCAAAGAATACAAACTGCGGACAGCCTTCACGCTCAGATACAGAGCGACAAAACACGTTTTTATCCTTCCACATCTGCAGTACGTCGTTATTCGTCTGCGTCAAATTCAAGCCGGTATGCTCAGCGAATCTCTTTACCATATATTTATGCTTTTTATCCTTTTACTTCTTTAATGACGTGCAAAGGTAAACATTTATTTTCATTTTACCAAATATTTCCAGACAAAGGCTGTTAAATTCAGCTAACATCCCGACTTTACATCCTCCCAACATGGCAACAGATAAAGAAAAATGTAGGAAAGTTTTTGGTATTTCGATTTTTTTTAGTAACTTTGCAGCCGAATATCAGAAAACAAGCTTCATCCCAAGAAGCGTTCATTCCATAGTTTTCACAAATTCCTACATCATTGAAGTATTAACAGCATAACTGTATATAATAATGTACACGAAAGAAGAATTGGAAAAGTTGCCTATTCCCGAACTGATGGGGATAGCCAACGAGTTAGGTATCAAGGTGGGGCAGGACGACGAGCTTGAGTCCGTCGTCTACGCTATACTGGACAAAGCAGCAGAGAACTCTGCTGCAGAAGCATCAACCCCCAAGCGCAAGCGTACCCGCATTGCCAAGGACAACAGCAAGGTCTACACCGTAAAAGGCGCAGATGGAGAGACACTGAACCCCAAAGCTACCAAGGCAGAGAAAAAGCCATCACTCGAAGCCGTTATTGCCAAGCAAGCCGCAGAAGAGCAGGCTGCTGCCATGGACGCTAATGAACCGACTCCTGCGGAGGAGCAGAAACCTGCCCCCAAGAAACGTGGTCGCAAATCGAAGAAAGAGCTGGAAGAGATTGCTGCCCGGGAAGCTGCCGAAAAGGCGATGCAAGGCGACCTGTTCGCCAATCAGGCAGGCGCAGCTGAAGCAGAAGTCATCCCTGAGGCTGAACAGAAAGATGAGAATGGTGGCGAGATAGCCCCGGAAATCATCAACCAGCTGCAGGAGAAAATGACTGCCGATCAACCGAACGAAGATGCTGCAGACAGCGCGTCATTCTCCGACAGCGAGGTCTGGGAAGACGACCCTGCTGACGGCACAGACTTTATAACCATTATAGACATCCCCATCGAAGACCAGGGAGCTATCCCCAGTGTTGACATCTTCGACCGACCGCTGGCCGTACAGCCACAGGAACAGCCGGCACCTGCCGCAAACAATGATTTCAACCGCAACAACGGGAACTTCGACTTTGCCGATCTCATCACTGCCAATGGCGTACTCGAGATACTGCAAGACGGATATGGTTTCCTGCGTTCATCAGACTATAACTATCTGTCATCACCTGATGATGTATACATCAATACTCAGCAAATCAAGCGCTATGGATTGAAGACTGGTGATGTTGTTGAATGCACCGTACGTCCACCGCATGAGAACGAGAAGTATTTTGCCCTGAGCAACGTTATTTCTATTAACGGGCGCAACCCTCAGGAGGTGCGCGACCGCATTGCCTTTGAACATCTCACGCCACTCTTCCCTGACGAGAAATTCAACCTCTGCGGAAATCCCGCCACAACCAATCCATCGGTACGCATCGTCGACCTGTTCTCGCCTATAGGAAAAGGACAGAGAGCACTCATCGTTGCACAGCCAAAGACGGGTAAAACCATCTTGATGAAGGACATTGCCAATGCCATTGCAGCCAACCATCCCGAGGCTTACATCATGATGCTGCTCATCGACGAACGCCCTGAGGAGGTGACCGACATGGCTCGCACCGTCAATGCCGAGGTGATTGCATCAACGTTTGACGAGCCTGCCGACCGCCATGTCAAGATTGCCGGCATCGTTCTGGAGAAGGCTAAGCGAATGGTGGAATGCGGACACGATGTTGTCATCTTCCTCGACAGCATCACCCGCCTGGCCCGCGCCTACAACACGGTGGCTCCTGCCAGCGGAAAAGTTCTTACCGGCGGTGTAGATGCCAATGCACTTCAGAAACCCAAGCGCTTCTTCGGTGCAGCCCGCAATATAGAGAACGGAGGATCGCTGACCATCATCGCCACAGCACTGACCGACACGGGCAGCAAGATGGACGAGGTAATCTTCGAAGAGTTCAAGGGTACGGGTAACTCTGAGCTCCAGCTCGACCGAATGCTGGCCAACAAGCGCATCTATCCGGCTGTCAACCTGGTACTCTCGTCGACACGCCGCGATGAACTGCTGCAAGACCAGACCACGCTCAACCGTATGTGGATCATCCGCAAGTTTATTGCAGAGATGAACCCCATCGAGGCCATGAATACCGTTCGCGACCGTCTGGTACACACCCACTCTAATGAGGAATTCCTGCTGTCAATGAACGGATAATCGTTCGTTCAGGTAGTACCAACAACAATCGACCAGGAGGTGAACCCGAATCAGAGGTGTTCACCTCCTGGTCGTATTCATTTCTTCCGAATGAGAGAGAATTAATAGTCGGGGTTAGTATCCCATTCGCGAGGTGTCCACCTGTTTCTTCTGCTTCTCCTTGAAGTTGCCGATGCGATAAACGGCGGTGAGGGAATAGTTAGTGTAGGGCATCCAGACGCGCATGGTGTAGTCTTGATTGGCTATGGTGGAGCTGGTGCTCAAGTGTTTATTCAGGATGTTCTCACCCTTGGCCACGAGGCTCCACTTGCCGTTCTTCGAGGTGTAGCGAAGCGTGGCGTTGAGCCGCAGGAAGGGGTCGATGTCGTAGAGGCCCTGGATAGCCTTCGTCTGGAAGAAGGGGTTGAGGATAAGCTGGATGTTGTGCCGCTGAGAGAACTTGACCACAGCCATGCCGCTGAGGATGCCCGAGAGACGGGTGCGGTCGATGGGCAGGTCGAAGAATTGTGTCTTGTCGTGACGATAGAGGGCAGTGGCATTGACGTTGCCGTTGAGCCAACTGCCGAGGCGGAACTGTGCCGAGGCTTGCAGGCCGAAGCAGTTGGAATAGTCAAAGTTAGTCTCCTTCATGATGACGGCCATGCGGTCCGTGGGCTGGTAGGCCATCTGCACGAAGTAGTCGGGCTCCAGCATGGCGAAGGCGGTGAAGGTGTATTTGCGGTTCAGCTGCCACATCAAGTTGATGTCGTATTTCGACATGGGCTTCAGGTCAGGATTGCCCCATATCTCGCTGTAGGCCGAGGCATAGTAGATGCTGCTCATGGTGCTCCAGTAGCTGGGGTAGATGGCTTCGCTGCTGAACGAGAGGTTGAGCATATTTTTCTCGTTGATGTTCCACATCGCATTGAATTGCGGATAAATGCGCCACTCGTTCCACTTGGTGGCATGGTATTGTTCAGCCGTTACGGAGGCCTCAAGGTTCAGCGCCTGTCCAATCTGTTTACTCACACCAACGTAGGCATTCATGATACGCTCATCATAATCCACATGCGAAGTAGCATCGGGCATCGGTTGTCCGCTTGCATCGAGTGTGGTCTGATAGCTGTTGTTATTGGTGAACTGTGCCTTGCCGCCATAACTCAGTTCCCAGCCTTTCGGCAGCGTGTGGGTCTGGTCGGCAGTAAAAAGCCACTTGCTCACTTTCTGTCGGCTATCAACTGAGAGATTGCGGCTGATGTCGTTCAGCCGACCGTCCAGATGTTGCGTGCTCGGCTCCTGATAGTTGGTGTAGGATACACCAAGCTGCAGACCGAAGGGTGCAACGTAACTGGCATCCACATTGTGCAGATAGGTATGTTGGCGGGAGTTCTGGGTGGACTGCGCCGTGCCCGTCGTAGTGTTGGTGGAGCGAGTGCTGTTCCACTGTCCCGTATATGCCAGGCTGAGCCGGTGGTTATCGCTGATGGCATAGTCCATACCGATATGGTATTCGTGGTCGATGCCGTCGCTGCGGTTGCGGGTCTTGTCGCTGTAGGGTATGCGCTGGTCATTAAGAGGATGGTTTGCCTCGTGCTCCACCTGCCCGTAGCCCGTGCCGTCGGTAAACATGTATGATGCGTCTATGCCCAGTTTGCCGTGATTGTAGATGATGCTGCCGCCCGCATAGCCAGTGCCGTATTTGTGCTGTCGCCAGCCGCCCATCAGCTGTCCGGAAAGTTGGTTGGTTCCTGCAAAGTCTTTGGTCACGATATTGATAGCCATGCCCCTCACATGATATTTCGCAGGAGCTGATGGCATCACCTCGGCTTTGGCCAGCATGGCGGCAGGCATCTGGCGCAGCCGCTCCACCACTTTGTCGGCACTCAGCGTGGTGGGTTTACCGTTGATGATGAGCGTCACGGCCTGACCTGAGAACATGATGGTGCCGCCCATTTCGCTTACACCAGGAATGCTGATGAGTGCGTCGTAGGCATTGTCGGCAGGATAGAGTTGCAGCAGCATGGGCATGTTGTAGACGAGGTGGCCGTTCTCAGTGCTGGATACGATACGCTCACCCTTCACCTGCACGCCGTTCAGTCTGATAGTCTCTGGTTGTAAACGAATTGTTCCCACTTCGGGCTGGCTGCAAATCTTGTAGATGGTCTTGTAGCCGACATAGGAGATGCGGGCGAGGATTTTATCTTGCTCGTATGGAATGGCGAAGTAGCCGCTCTCGTTTGAGACACCGCCACTAAGCAGCGTGGAGTCGGTTGGGTTGAGTATTGCCACGTTGGCGTAGGCAATGGGATGGCCTTGTTCGTCAATGATGGTACCCGTCAGACGGTGATCTGTCTTGTGCGTACATTCCACGAAAATCTTCCGTCCGTCTTCATCGGTACTTGTAGTGACACGGATGGGATAAAAGCCTATCATCTGCTGTATGGCTTCAGGCAAGTGCTTGTTCTTTACAGTTGTAGTGATACGGAAGTCCTCCAGTTCGTTGTAGAGGAAGTAGATGGTGTAGCCTGTCTGTTGCTCTGCGAGTTGGTTCAAAGCATCGGAGAGCGACACATTATTATATTCGCGTGAGATGCGTTTCTGGGCCTGCATGCTGACAGTCAGCAGCAAGGTAAGAATGATAGTCATATATCTGTTCATGGCAGCTGGCTATTCTACGTTGATTACATCGTCCTTTAATGTGGCGTTCAGACGCTCGAACTGGTTGAGGTCACTGATGACCTGATCAATGCCCTGCTGCGGATTCCAGACAAAGTGGAAACGGAGCCCACGGACTTCATCGTTAGCAAATACGACTTTCACATCGTAGTGATCGGCTATCTCTGGCAGCATCTTCTCTAATGGAATGTTGTCGTAGATGACAGGTTGCACTGTGACGGTATCTTTGGTAAGCGTATCGGCAGGGAGTGTTGTGACGGGGGGTGTCACATTTTCCGCAATCTCTGTTTGCGGAGTTTCCTGCTTCTGGTACTGTCGGACGATGTGGATAGCGGCGAAGGCTATGCCAGAAACAAGTAGCACACCAATGAAAGATGCAGCTATCTTCATCCAATTGCTGCTTGACTGCTTAGGCTGAAACTTTTGATTGAATCTCTGCCATGCGGCATCTACATCGACAGGTTTTTTGTTCTGACGACGACGGCTACTATGTTTGGCCTCTACCATGAGGCGGTAGTTTTCACGAGTATCCTCATCATGGTTGATGATGTCTCGAATCTGCTGCTCGGTATATGCATCGGGATTGTCGAGCATTTCCAACAGTTGGCGGATGTTTTCGTTGGTCGTTTGACTTTGTCGAACTCCTTCTCGCTCGGCAGAACTCAAGCGAGCTTGGTTCTGCTCTCTCTCTTTCGTCGTTTCCATTGTTGTTGTCATTTTAATGTTTACCGAAGTGATGTCTGATTTGCTGAATGCTCTGCATGAGATACTTGTAGGCAGTATTCGGGTTCAGCCCCAGCCGACGGGCAATCTCGCTGACGGTCAGGTCTTCGTCGAAACGGAGGTGGAAGATGCTGCGGTGCGGTTCCTCCAGTTGCTCGTCCACGAAGACCGAAATATCTTGCAGCTGCTCCAATTGTCTGTCAAAGGGCTGTTGGTCTGTCTCGTTTTCTATAGGTAATAGGTTCTTCACCCGTTCGTGCAGTTGCATCTGCCTGATTCTGTTCAGGCTGGCATTGCGCACAGCAGTCTGCAGATAATAGTCATTCTTAGGTGGGATGTCGCTGTCTGCCACACGCAAGAAGATGTCCTGCACCACGTCCTCAGCCTCGCCATCATTGCACAACAAGACTCTGGCCAGATGAATCATCTCGCTATAGTTCTGGCGGAAAAGCTGTTCAAGTGTTCTCTTATCAAGCATATCAGTCTTTCAGATCATTACACCCCGTTTTAGGGTACTTCTATATATAAGACACTTCAGCCCCATCGTTTTTTTACGGAAAAACCAACTTTTTTCATTATTTCTTGTTTTTGACTAAGCTATTTGGATGCAAAGGTACAGAAATTCTGTCAGTCACATCCACATTTCATTGCAAAACCGCCCAGAGTACTATCTCCAAGATACAGTCTGCACTCATTTTTTTGTCTCAGCTGGTTTATAATCTCGGAAATTTTATTTAAATTTGCAGGTGAAACTTCATAAAGCGAATATTATGTTAAAAGTAATGAGACCCATCACCATCTGGCTGCTCCTAAGCCTCCTTGTAGTATCATGCTCGAAAGTTGATAACACAGAGCAAAATCCTGTGCTTGGCGCAGAATTCCGTGCCAAGCTCGCCAGTCTCAACTGGGGTACAGACACCACCTTCGTCTATGGCCACAAGACTCCCGACGTCGATGCCATCACCTCGTCACTGTCGTATGCAAAACTCATGCGTGCACTGGGATACAACTGCAAGGCAAAGGCTTCCTCTGCCATCAACCGCGAAACAAGCTATATCTCGAAGCGGTTCGGTTTTGCCACCCCCGAAATGAAGACATCGGTAAAGCCCAATACCCGGCTCATACTGACCGACCATACTGACTACGCACAGTGCGTGGATGGTGCCAGAGAAGCCATTATCCTACAGAAAATAGACCATCACATAGAAGGCGATATCCCCGATGCCACCATCCCATTCGTCCGTCGTGAGATGGTTGGCTCTACGTGCAGCATCGTCTATGAATGCTACAAGGAACTCGGCATCGCCATCGATGACGAGACAGCCAAGATCCTGCTGGCTGGCATCGTCTCCGATACGCGCAACCTCACCAAGACCACCACAAAGGGCATCGATTCCACTGCCTGGAAGGTGCTCGTCGAGCAGTTGCACCTGCAGGACCAGATAGCCGACATCAACCGACAGATGGTAGAGGCCGCCTACAATTACGATGGCATGACCGATGTCGAGATTATGCTCTCCGACTATAAAGAATACGAGATAAACCATCGTCTGGTGGGCTTCGGGAGCCTGGCCTGCAAGAGTGCTGAGATGAAGCCGTTTATTGCCCGTATGCTCGCCGTCATGCCCGAGGTCATGAGGCAAAAAGGGCGCGACATGATGTTTGCCAAGATTGATAATCTCGCTGCTAATCCTAACCCCACAGGGTCTGATGCCCCCTACATCGAAGAAGGTACCTATTTTATATATTATGGCGAAGGAGCAAAGGCCATTGCTGAATCCATCTTCGGCAGTTCGCTTTCCGAAGGTGTCACCTACACCCCTGAGAATCTGTCACGCAAGCAGATAGTTCCCAAAATCACTGAACTGTTGAAGTAGTTTTAATGAAACTACTGTCGGTGCAGAAATGTTTCTAAATATGAAGTTGCGATTGCGCTAGGATATTTGGTTAGGCTACATGGGGGCTAGAGACGTCGCTTGGCTCACCCTTTGTGCAGATAGTCCGTTAACGAAGGTATTTTTAGAATATTGATATTATGACATTATTCGATCAAATTAGTGAGGACATCAAGTCCGCGATGAAAGCTCGCGACAAAGTGTGTCTGGAGACGCTCCGCAACATTAAGAAGGTGTTCCTGGAGGCAAAGACCGCTCCTGGAGCCAACGACACATTGGCCGATGCCGATGCGCTGAAGATTATCTCCAAACTGGCTAAGCAAGGCAAGGAAACGGCAGCAACCTATACACAGGCAGGCCGTCAGGACTTGGCCGATGCTGAGTTGGCACAGGTGGAGGTGCTGGAGAGTTATCTGCCAAAGCAACTCTCTCAGGAAGAGATAGAGGCAGAGGTAAAGAAGATTATTGCCGAGGTGGGAGCCACCAGCATGAAGGAGATGGGCAAGGTGATGGGCACAGCCAGCAAACAGCTGGCAGGCAAGGCTGACGAACGCGTCATCTCTGAGATTGTGAAGAAGCTCTTGGCATAAGCTTTAAGTGTCAGCGAGATAAGCAAGTGTCTCGCTATAGTTCTGGCGGAAAAGCTGTTCAAGTGTTCTCTTATCAAGCATATCAGTCTTTCAGATCATTACACCCCGTTTTAGGGTACTTCTATATATAAGACATTTCAGCCCCATCGTTTTTTTACGGAAAAACCAACTTTTTTCATTGTTTTGACTAAGCTATTTGGATGCAAAGGTACAGAAATTCTGCCAGTCACATCCACATTTTATTGCAAAACCGCCCAGGGAATTGGTTATAAGCTGAAGTTTTGTATCTGAAATAGGTTTGTCGAATTTACCCACGAATTCTTATCATATAATACTCCACTTCAACACAACTACTGCTCCTCTCTATCCAAGTCTTCCTTCGTTATTTCTACCACTGTTGTCCGATTGTTGTCCGATTGCAGTCTGATTGCTGTACGATTGTTGTACGTATATTGAATGAACAACAGACGTATATCAAACCCACTCCAATCGTATATGAATATTTGCAAAGCCTTCTTACTTTCCAGCCTCGGGCCAGTTAACTCACTTCATCGCTTGAGTTAACTCGATTCGTCGAATGAATTAACTCGCAAGTACTTTTGAGTTAACTCACTTTTTCCAGCCCCTTTGCTCACTGACATCTCTCCACCTAAAGAATCTAGACATCTTCTCAATTCATCCCCGCCGCCTGTCATTCGGCGGGGATGATGAGAAGAATGTAAAATGATCACAAGTCCCTCCTGATCTTCGACAAAGTGCTCGAAAGCCTGCATTTGGTGGCAGAGGGAAGCTGCTACTCAGTGGAGTTTGCGGATTTCTTAAAAAAAAACGGTTGGACACCTACCCAGTGACGGCCCAATGCGTGGGGCGCTTCTTCCGGACTGACGGCAAGTATCTCAGCCGTGTGTACAAGGAGCACCTGAGCGGTTTTGACGGCTGGGAGCAGAAGGAGCATGCTGGCGAGTGGGTGCTTCTGGAAGAGAACATGGGCGAGCGTCTGAGCATCGACGAGACGATGTTGCACCAAGCGCAAGAACGAGAAGTTCGACCCCCCACAGCTGAGCAACGGAGATACCAAAGCTGACTTGCTGACGCATGTGAGATACCCGCTGATGAAGAGTCCTGATGACTGGACAGACTTCCAGAGAGGGGAGATGCACCTGCTCTCCGAGATTGAACCCAGGATGAAGGTGGCATACGGACTGCTCTGCGCCCTGCGCAACATCTTCAGCAAGTGCAAGACAAGGAAGAAAGCCAAGAAGGCACTGCACAAATGGTACAAGAATGTCGGGAAGACCCGCATCAGGGAAATCATCTCCGTGCGCGACACTATCAAGGGCAAAGAGGAGTATATACTGAACTACTTCAACAACAGGTCGACCAATGCATCGGCAGAGTCCTTCAATTCAAAGGTCAAGGGATTACGTGCGCAGGTGCATGGTGTCAACGACCTGCCTTTCTTTATATTCCGTTGCGCTAAGATATTTGGTTAGGGGCATGGGGGCTATCCACGGACTTTTCCCCCTGCGCCAATAAATTTCTAATAAACAACTTTTTCTTGACTAAATTGCGGACTCTTATTAATATCGCAAGAAAAACCATGGAATTCGGTTCTCTCAACCGAGAGCACGACACTGTAATCCAAGGAGAAACCTATATACGAGCAAAGTATCCTTTCTCCAAAGTTACATCGGCAAGGATAAAAAGAAAAAACGAAACAGCAAAGCGTTTCAGTGGAAAAAACACTTGTTTTTTTGAGTACACGGGAAAATCTTTTTTAATACACACAAAAAATATTTCCCGTGAAGGCCAAACTGAGTGACTATGTGCTTGCTAAACGCAAGAGAGGCTTGGGAAATCCCCAAGCCTCTCATATGATAATCTGCTATTGACTATTTTAGAAGAACAGATAACGATTGTCCTTGATATCTGCCTTCAGATAGAGCTCATTCATGAAGCGTCCGGCAGCCTGCAGGCACTGCTGCTTGAGTGAAGCTGCAACCTGCTTCTCGTCAAACTTGGCACCCTGGCGGACCTTCTTGGAAAGTACCTGGAAGAAATAGGCTCCGCCATTACCCTTGATAACACTGTTGGAGAACTGCCCCTGCTTCATGGCAGACACGGCACCGCTAAGAGCGGGTTCGGAAGAGCCTGCGGCCTGTACGAACACAGGAGCAGAGAAGGTAATCTGGCGAACGCTGTCTACTGTTGCACCCTTTGCCTTGGCATCTGCAATGCTCTTCACACCAGCCAACAGTTCGGAAGCCTTCTGGAACTTCTTGTCACGAACAACCTCTTGCTTCACAGCATCCTGTACGGCAGAGAGATCGCGATAGCCCTCAGGGTGAACATTTGTCAAGGCAATAACCAACAGATGGTCGTTGTTACCGCACTCGTAAAGAGGAGAAACCTCACCAGCCTCAGCGTCAAAAATCCATTTCATAGCCTCACGTGTTGAACGCAAGCCAACAACGTTATGCTCAGAATTAAAGATATCCTTACGCTCCTGAACAGTGAAGCCAAACTTCTTAGCATTGGCTTCCAACTGCTCCAGTGACTTATTCTCGCTCACATACTGAGAGAACTTGTTGTAAGCCTGTGAATAAGTATCCTTTGAGAAGTCGATGGTGTGCTTCACGATGGCCACATCATACTTATCTACCATAGCGCGACGAGAGGTCACCTGCACAATAATATTACCTTGAGCCATTTCAAGGTTCTTAATCTCGCCAGCACCAGCTGTAGTCAGTGTGGTCAGGTAGTTTTTCGTATCAGAGTCAATATTCTGTGCACGTTCGTACATAGAAGATGTCAACCACTGCTTGTCGCCTGTCTGACCGTACTTTTTAGCCAGCGCCTCAAAATCAGCACCTCCCTGCAAGGCCTTGAATATGCTGTCACCACGCTGGTGAGCCTCATCAGCAGTCTGACCACCGACCTGAATCTGACGATACTCAACAGAGTCGGGCATCTGAACCTTGGCAATATACTTAACCACATTGAAAGTATTGTCGAACTTCGTTTCAAAAGGAGCAGAGACACTACCTACCTGCATCGAGTCGATCTTTGCAGCGATGTCAGTAGGCAGACTGCTGCGCTGAACAGCAATCCCAGAATAGGGGACCTGCGACTGAGCCTTGCGTACGACCTCAGCAACAGCCTGACCCGACTGGAAGTTCTGCTGGGCATCCTGCATTGTCTTCATCAGAGCTGCACGATCGGAAGCAGATGCCGACACCTGGAAATCGACATACTTGATGTCACGACTCTCAAAGTACTGCTTGAACATCTCCTTTTCACTGTCATACTTCGCTTTGAGGTCGGCATCAGTAACTTGCACATCGGCATCCTTAATAGCACTATAGGGATAAACAGCGAGCAACACATCGCTCTCCTCGTTCTGGTTGTTGAAAGCCATCTTAGCAGATACAGGATTAGTCAGCAGGCACTGACCCAGCAGCGACTGATACTTCTCCATCAACAACTGCGAACGAAGGTTCTTCTCGAAAAACTTCCAATAGTTATAGATGCGCTGATACTGCTCTGCCACCTCGCCGGCACCAGCTGTCTGCTGAGCTTTCTTGTAGTCAGAGAGGAACTTGGTGAGCTGGGCTACATCGAAGCGACCAGTCTGCTGATTGACGAACGGAGTCTGCATCAGCATCGGATTCGTACCGGCCTTGAGTATATTCTGCATCTCCTCATCGGTAACGGTAAGTCCCAGTTTCTTGGCCTCAGTCTCAATAATGGTATTGTTGACAAACTGCTGCCAGACCTGATCTTTCATCTGGTTGAGTTCTTCCTCTGACAGATTGTCGCGACCTTGAGTCATCTTAAGGACATCCTGGTATTCGTCGACAAGCGACTGAAACTCCTGAACAGAGATTTTTTTACCTAACACTTCGCCTACTTGCTGACGACGCTCATTGCCCGTGGCTTCGCACGAACGGAACATCTCTTCGGCAATGAATGCAAACAGGGCCAGACCTATCACCGTAGCGAGTACTGGTCCCCAGCTTCTAATTTTTCCAATTGCTGCCATTTTTAATGTTTAATATTTAATTTTATTCTTAATTTCAAATTCAGCCTGCAAAATTACTAAATTCCCCGCAAAATTCGGCATTTTTTCTTAAAAAAAAAGTTATTCTGCGACTTTTAGCTTTACAAGTTCTATTTTTGTCATCGTATTCTTGACGATTTTAAACTCGAAACGGCCAATATGAACTACCTCGTTGAGCTTTGGGAACGACTGATATTCGTGCAAGATGAGACCACCGACAGTCTTATAGTCATCACTTTCGGGCAGTTCTAGATTGAACAATTCGTTCACCTTCTCTATCTCCAGACGAGCCGAGAGCATATAGTCACCATCAGCCAAGTGCTTGGCTACGTACTTCTGGTTGTCGTGCTCATCCTCAATATCGCCTGTAATCTCTTCGACAATATCCTCGAGCGACACGATGCCACTGGTTCCACCAAACTCGTCGACGACAACGCCCAACGATTTTTTTTGTTGCAGGAATATATGCATCAGTTTGCGCGCTGCCATAGTTTCAGGCACAAAAGGCATCTGCCGGATATGCTGAGATATATCGGTAACATGCTTAAAAAGCTCAGAGGAATGAATATATCCTATTATATGGTCAATGTCGTCTCGATAGACCACTATCTTGCTATGCCCGCTCTCAATAAACTTATTTTTCAATTCTTCCACCGTACAATCCTCTATGTCGACGGCATCAATCTCTGTGCGAGGTACCATACAGTCGCGCACCTTGGTATCAGCAAAGTCGAGGGCGTTATGGAACAGTTCCACTTCATCTTCTATCTCAGTGTCATCCTTTGCACTATCTATGCTTGACTGAACGAGATAGTCCAGGTCTACCTTTGTAAACTCTTTCCCTTCTTCTTCTTTCGGCAGCCTGACTCCCAGCAGGCGCAACAATCCGCGTGAGAGAAGGGCTGAAAAGCGCGATATAGGATACAACACAAAATAGCATATATAGGCAGGAATGGCAAAAAAAGTGAGGAACCCATTCGGGTTTGACTTAAAGATGGTCTTGGGCAGGAACTCTCCTGTGAACAATACAACAACCGTCGACAGTAGTGTATCGCAGGTCACCCGAGCACCATCGCTCAGTGATGAAAAGAGCGTTGCATCGAAAATCCTGGCAAACAATATGCCATAGACTACCAAGGCAATATTATTCCCCACCAGCATCGTAGAGATAAAATTGTTTGGATGAGCGAAGAATACGTCCAACGCCCTTTGAGAAATGCCATTCTTCTCCCTGTCCATCTCAGCCCGTAGCCGATTGGTTGATACAAATGCGATCTCCATGCCAGAGAAAAAGGCAGAGAAAAGCATAGTGACCAGTAATCCTATAATGAGATTTGTCATGGAGCTGTAAAATTAGATTTCTGAGTGGCTTTATGACGCGTCGCAGCCTGTCGCTGTGGCACTGAAACGTGAGTGCTGTCGGTCTGCTGCGCAGTACTGTCTTCCTTGTTGCCCTCAATGTCCTCCGACTGGAATGAACCCACGCTGTTAGTAATCTCATAACGCGTCATGTGCTCGTCGCTACGGAAGTAGGTGCCTTGCATCGTGCGCTCAGGCGTTACCACCTTGGAGAATTTGTAGGAGTAGAACTCGTGCTTGATACCATCCCAATACAATTCCTCGCTATCGAACACCAGGCCATTCACATTACGGATGTGGACCCGTCCACGCAGTTCCCAAAGCTTCAGCTGGTCATAATACCAGGCTGTATCTGCATGGATATAGCCCTCGACATGAAACTGTGGGTCAAACTGTTCGAGAAAGATGCCTTTCTCAAATGTCCAGCGTGTAGGTTGCTTAATGGTGTTCACATCCCAGCGTTCGGTCACAATCTTGTACTTTATAATTCCCGAGTCAGAAATGAGTGTGTTCACCCCATAGCTAGTCATCATCGACACGGAGTCCCGGTCGCTGATGGCTGGTGCTGTATGCCCTTTCTGTTCTTCACACGAACCCAAAAACAGAAGAGCCAGGAAAATATATATAGGAATCAGTCTACCTTCCATTTAGCAAACCATCGTTCGTTGAAAGTCAGTCCAATCGTTACACGGAACGAATTCTCTGTCACCAGGTCTTTGGCTGACGCATTCACCCACTGTGCACTGATATTCAATGTAGTACGGTTGTTCCATGTGTTCACAATAGGGATGGCAAAGCCTGCACTGACAGTCAGCTCCTTGGGACCTTTTTGCGTTCCTATATTATAATAAGGTGTAGCATAGGAAGCTCCTATCCGATAATGTATGCGTTTCATAAAACCACGTGCCAGCGGATTGGGATCTGGTATCCAGTCGGCACCAATAGTAATCTTATGCCGATCCTTCAGCACCCCACTCGTTGCCGTGTACTTCTTGGTTGTTTCGTCCACCAGGGGGTAGTCCAGGCTGCCCCAACGTTGCAGCATGTAGTCGGCTCCGATTGTCAGACTATTTTTATGAACCAACGAGAAACCCACTCCAAAGGAATAAGGAATACTCAGTCCGTTGACTACGCTGTCTCTTTTGGTCGTCGATACGCCCGTTTGGGTGTTTGCATTGAGAGTAGTCAAGTTGGCATCGGCTCCCAGCTTGTGCCCAATGCCAGCCACCGCACCAACAGTCAACTGATTATCCTTGCTAAGCTGCTTGGTCCACTGAACCCCCAGATCCAGTTTCCAACTGTTGACATTCGACGAATATGTCTTGGTCAGCGTATTGGCATAAGAGTCTTTAAACACAGCCGAGATGACTTTGTTATACTTACCCCAGAAATAAGACATATTGACTCCGACAGAGAAGTCTTTAACAAATTCCCAACCAATACCGAGGAAAGCCTGACTAAAGCCGCCAGAACCCGTATAGCTGTTATTATAGTAGTTGTTGGCCTGCGTACCGAAATAGCCATTATCTGGTTCACCAATCCATTGGGCATCATAGTAGTTGAAGCCTATATTAGAATAAGGTATGATACCAATACTGGCTCCCAGTTTTGGCAATACCCGGAATGTAGCCACTGCATAATCAAAGTCGGCAGTCTTGGCGTTCACCTTCTTCTTGTTCTCTTTATACTGGGTAAACTGTCCCGACACGCCCAAGTCGAGAATCATTGTCAGAGAGTCCACAGCGGAATAGGAGGCAGGGTTAAGCACGTTTGCTATCTTGCCGTTGCGTACACCTATGCCAAGTCCACTCATTCCTCGATTGAAACCAGTAGACTGCTCTGCCAACATTCCTAAGCCAAACTGGCTGTATGGCGAAAGCGTTTTGCTGATCTGAGCCATCATCGTCAACGACACCACACTTGCCAGCAGGCTTCCAATAATTCGCTTTTTCATCTGTTTCTTTTTAATGAATTCGATTTCGGACTGCAAAATTATTGAAAAAAAACGAAATAAACGCACGATAAGTGGAAAATATAGGTTAATTTTGCATCGTGAAACATTTAAAAATCATTTTTAGGACATTTTTAGCACTCGTTGCGACATCCTTGATGCCACAACCAGCTTTCGCTGACAATGAGTTTAACACCGAATATTTTGATTCAGTGGAGGTAAGTTTACTCACCTGTCAACCTCACGACGAAATATACAGTCTATATGGACATACTGCAATACGCTGGCACAACTTTCACCGAGGTAAAGCCAACGAAGACCTGGCCTTCAACTATGGTGTGTTCGACCAACGTAAGCCTTTCTTTGTATTACGTTTCGTCTTCGGTCTCACCGACTATGAGCTTGGTGTCCTGCCCTACAATCTATTCTTGCGCGAGTATCGCTATTTCGGAAGCATGGTAACTGAGCAGGTACTCAACCTGACCAGCAACGAGAAAGCACTACTCTACTACGCATTGGCCGAGAACTTGCGTCCAGAGAACAGCATCTACCGATACAATTACTTTCATAACAACTGTACAACAAAAGCCCGAGATATCATTGAGCGATGTATTAGCGGAAAAGTAGAATATGCTGAGCGTAAAGATTTTACGCCAACATACCGAGACCTGGTTCACGATATGACCCGGAATCATCCATGGGCACGTTTCGGCAACGACCTGCTGCTGGGCATCATGGCTGATCAACCTACCGACAGAAGACAACAGGAGTTCCTTCCTAACCAGTTGATGTATGACTTTGACCATGCCCAGATTTATAACGATGGGCTATACCGTCCTTTGGTTAAAGAACGTCGCACGGCAGCTCCCGGTGGAGTACAAATCATCAAGACAGGATTCCCTTTGTCACCTTCTGAATGCGCTATTATCCTCACCATCATCGCCTTGATAATATTCATTGCTGAATGGAAACTGAAACGCAGCTTCCTCCCTTGGGACTTGCTGCTGATGCTCGTCACTGGCACCATTGGCATTCTACTGACACTAATGATATTCTCCAAGCATCCTACAGTTAGCCTAAATCTGCAGATACTACTGTTCAATCCCTTGCCGTGGCTCTTTCTGTGGCCTGTCGTCAAAGACCACAAGACACATTACTGGGTTATTTCTGCCATTCTGGCATTCGCTTTTCTCATCGGAAGCCTGTTCCAGTCGTATGCAGAAGGCACATGGAGCTTGGCACTATGTTTGCTCATGCAATGCTATATTCACAAAAAAATAGTTTCTTGATGCGTAATCGATACTTGTATATCACCCTCCTGTCGCTGCTGGGCTTTAATCATAAGGCCGCAGCACAGGCCATAGCAGAAGCTCCACGTCTGGTGGTTAGCATCATTGTCAACCAATTACGCACCGATTATCTGGAGACTTACTCCCCCCTTTACCAGCAAGAAGGTTTGAAACGCCTGCTCAATGAAGGAATGTTCTTTTCCAATGCCAGTTGCAGCTTCACCCCTGTCGACAGAGCATCGGGTACAGCATCCATCGCAACAGGCACTACACCCTATTATAACGGAGTAACAGGCCTGGAGTGGATTGACCGTAACACGTTGCGACCACAAAACATCCTCCAAGACCTGTCGCCGGCCCTCCTTGCCACCTCTACCCTATCCGACGAACTGAAGATTGCCACCAACGGAGCATCTAAAGTGTTTGCTTTTGCAGAACATCCCGAGAATGCCATCCTGTCGGCAGGACATGCTGCCGACGGAGCCATGTGGCTCGAAAACTACAAATGGGTGATAGCCCCTTGTTATAAACCAGAAAACCAATGGCTTAGCTGGTACATCCGCCAGTACTCACCCCAGACCGATGCCAACGAGAATGTTACCGACCTGGCCTTGAAATGTGTCGAACAGTCAGGAATAGGGCAGCACGGCACTACTGACCTGCTAAACGTTTCTTATACAGTAGAGCCTGACACGATGAGCTATCGCATGCTCGACTACTATGTAGCACGTTTAGTGAGCGGCATCCAACATAAATTAGGCCGTAAGCGCGTTCTGTTCATCCTCACAGGCTCGGGGTGCATCAAGGAGGAAAGCGAAAACGACAATGAACGTTTCAACATTCCTACAGGTAAGTTTTACATCAACCGTGCAGCCAACTTGCTCAATATGTATCTGGGAGCTATTTATGGTTCAGGACAATACGTGGAAACCTATTGGCGCAACCAGATATTCCTGAACCACAAACTTATCAACCAGAAGAATCTGGACCGCAGCGAACTACAACGGCGTGCACAGGAGTTCATACTCCAGATGTCTGGCGTACGCAATGTCTATACCAGCGCCCAGCTGCAAACAAGCGACAGCCAGCTGTTGCAGCATATCCGCAATGGCTTCAACATAGACAAGTGCGGCGACCTTCTCATCGGCATAGCCCCTGGATGGCAACTCACTAATGAAGATACGCACACTACTACTGTTTCGCGGAACAGCTACATACCATTCCCCATTATTTTTTTCGGTGCAGATATTAAAGCCCAGCGCGTTCCTGACTTAGTCACTACAGACCGCATAGCACCTACCGTTGCACGTGCCATCCGTATCCGGGCTCCTAATGCCTGCACAGCAGAGCCTCTTTTCTAAAGGTCTAAGAATTAGATTGCAAAAAGTAAATAAAAGAAAGAAAGGCAAATAATCTTCAGTTTTTGCAAGATTACGGATTTTTCTTCGTAATTTTGCACCCGTTTATTATAATTAAGGTAAATAAGAAAAGAATAAGATATGAATTTCAACAAATTTTTGCGTTCGCTGTTCGGTGATAAGTCATCGCGCGACATGAAACTCATCCAGCCGTTGGTTGAGAAAGTGAAAGCCGTCTACCCTGACATCATGAAGTTAGACAATGACCAGCTGCGCCAGCGTACTAAAGACATACAGCAGCAAGTGCAGGAATCTGCCAAGCAGCAGAAAGAGGAGATAGAGAAGCTGAAGGCCACTATCGAGGAAACACCTATTGATGAGCGTGCTGACATCTTTGCCCAGATTGACAAGTTGGAAAAGGAAGTACTCGACATTTATGAGAAGGCACTTGACGAAGTAATGTTCGAAGTGTTCGCTATTGTCAAGGAAACCGCCCGCCGTTTTGCAGAAAACGAAGAGACTATAGTTACTGCTACAGATTTCGATCGCGAACTGGCTGCCGACCCACGTAAGGACTTCATCACCATCGATGGCGACAAGGCCATCTACCATAACCATTGGACAGCAGGAGGCAACGACCTCAAATGGGAAATGGTACACTACGACGTACAGCTCTTCGGTGGTGTCGTGCTCCATCAGGGCAAGATTGCCGAAATGGCAACAGGTGAAGGTAAGACCTTGGTGGCTACCCTCCCTGTGTTCCTTAATGCACTGACTGGTAATGGCGTTCATGTTGTTACGGTGAACGACTATCTGGCCAAGCGCGACTCTGAATGGATGGGGCCGCTCTATATGTTCCACGGGCTCTCTGTCGACTGCATCGACAAGCATCGTCCCAATAGCGAGGAGCGCCGCAAGGCATATCAGGCCGACATCACTTTCGGTACAAACAACGAGTTCGGCTTCGACTACCTGCGCGACAACATGGCCATCTCGCCCAGCGACCTCGTGCAGCGCGCCCATAACTACGCTATCGTCGACGAGGTTGACTCGGTACTTATTGACGATGCACGTACGCCGCTCATCATCTCCGGTCCCGTGCCTAAGGGCGACGACCAGATGTTCGAAGAATATCAGCCGCTGGTTGAGAAACTGGTAGGTGTTCAGAAGCAGCTGGCCACCCAGTATCTGGCAGAAGCCAAGCAGAAGATTGCCGAAGGACGCGAGAAGAACGATAAGAAGTTGGAAGACGAAGGTTTCCTTGCCCTCTACCGCTCGCACAAATCGATGCCCAAGAACAAACCTCTCATCAAGTACCTTTCCGAAGAAGGCATCAAGAGCGGAATGCTCAAGACTGAGGAAATCTATATGGAGAACAACAACCGTCGTATGCCAGAGGTTGTAGAGCCCCTTTACTTCGTTGTCGATGAGAAGCTCAACTCATGCGACTTGACCGATAAGGGTACAGCATGGTTGGCCAATCAAGTAAACGACAAAGACCTGTTTGTGCTGCCTGACATCACGTCAGAGCTCTCAGCACTCGAGGGTGACACCAGCCTGACTGACGAGGAGCGTATCAATAAGAAGGACGAGCTGATGGCTCACTATGCCGTGCAGTCGGAGCGTGTCCACACACTCCAGCAGTTGCTCAAGGCCTACTGTATGTTCAACAAGGACGACGAGTACGTTGTGATAGACGGAGAAGTAAAGATTGTCGACGAGCAGACCGGCCGTATCATGGAGGGACGCCGCTGGAGCGACGGACTGCACCAAGCGGTCGAAGCCAAGGAGCATGTGAAGGTAGAGGCAGCCACGCAGACCTTCGCCACCATCACCTTGCAAAATTACTTCCGCATGTATCATAAGTTGGCTGGTATGACAGGTACCGCCTCTACTGAGGCGGGCGAGTTCTGGGACATCTACAAGCTCGACGTAGTGGAGATTCCCACCAACCGTCCCGTCATCCGCGACGATATGGACGACCGCATCTACAAGACCGCCCGTGAAAAATATCGTGCCGTCATTGAGGAAGTGGTTCGCCTGCGCAATGCCGGCCGGCCTACCCTGATTGGTACCACCTCGGTGGAAATCTCAGAACTTCTGAGCCGCATGCTTGATATGTATGTCAATCCTGAGACGGGCAAGCGCGAGGGTATACCTCATCAGGTGCTGAATGCTAAGCTACACCAAAAGGAGGCTGACATTGTGGCTCTGGCCGGTCAGTCTGTCAACGGCAAAGGTGCTGTCACCATCGCCACCAACATGGCAGGTCGTGGTACTGATATCAAGCTGTCGCCGGAAGTGAAAGCAGCAGGCGGTCTGGCCATCATCGGTACTGAGCGTCACGAAAGCCGTCGCGTGGATCGCCAGCTGCGCGGTCGTGCCGGACGTCAGGGCGACCCAGGATCATCGCTATTCTTCATCTCACTCGAAGACAAGCTGATGCGCCTGTTCGGTTCAGAACGCATTGCTACCGTCATGGACAAGCTGGGCTTCAAGGAAGGCGAGATGTTGGAGAGTCCCATGATCTCAAAGCAGGTAGAGCGCGCCCAGAAAAAGGTTGAGGAGAACAACTTCGGCATCCGTAAGCGTCTGCTCGAATACGACGATGTGATGAACAAGCAGCGCACCGTTGTATACTCTAAACGTCGTCACGCCCTGATGGGTGAGCGCATAGGCATGGACATCTCGAACACCATCTGGGACCGCGTGGTGAACATCATCGAACAGAACGACTACGAAGGCTGCAAGGAGCAGTTCATCAAGGTCTTCGCCATGGAGTGTCCATTCACCAACGAGGAGTTTATCAACAAAAACCACGAAGACCTGTGTGAAGAAGTGTTCCAGGTAGCTATGGGTAACTTCAAGCGCCGAATGGAACATGTCCAAGAGGTGGCCATGCCCGTCATCAAGCAAGTCTACGAGAACCAAGGTGCCATCTACGAGCGCATTGTAGTTCCCCTGACCGATGGCCGCAGAATGTACAACATTGCCTGCAACCTGAAGGAAGCCTACGACACTGAGTGCAAGTCAGTGGTCAAGGAATTTGAGAAGCAAATTCTGCTCCATATCATCGACGAAGCCTGGAAAGAGAACCTGCGCGAGCTGGACGAGCTGAAGCACTCGGTACAGAACGCCAGCTACGAGCAGAAAGACCCACTGCTCATCTTCAAGCTTGAGAGTGTCAAATTGTTCGACAACATGGTGAACACCATGAACAACCGCAGTGTCAGCATCTTGATGCGCGCCCAGATTCCTGAGATGCAACAAGTGCAGGAGGCTGCTCCCGAGCAACGCACCCAGCGCCAGCAGTACACTGAGTCGAAGCAGAACCTCAGCCAAGAGCAGATGACAGATCCCAACCAGGCAGCAGCTGCCGCCCAAGACACCCGTGCCCAGCAGCCCCGCACACCTATCATCAAGGATAAGCTGCCCGGACGCAACGATCCCTGCCCCTGCGGTTCGGGCAAGAAGTTCAAGAACTGTCACGGAAGAGGTTTGGTATAAAGATTTTCCCGAGACATCGAAATATCGAAACTTCGAACCATCGAGACATCGAGACATCGGGACTTCGAAACATCGGGACTTCGAAACATCGGGACTTCGGAACATCGGAACATCGAAATATCGAATTTTATGATTGAAATAAACAATCTAAAGAAGCAATTCGGCGAAACATGTGCCTGCGATATCCCCTCGTTTACTATTAACGATGGGGATATTCTGGGACTTGTCGGCAACAACGGTGCAGGCAAGACCACGCTCTTCCGCCTGCTGCTCGACCTGCTACAGGCTGACGAGGGGGCAGTACTGATTAACGCTGTCAATCCTGCAGAAAGCGAAGCATGGAAACAGTATGTTGGAGCCTACATTGATGAGGGATTCCTCATCGACTTCCTAACCCCCGAGGAATACTTTGCCTTCCTCGGCAAGATTTCCGGTATCAGCCAGCAGGAGACAGACCAGCGACTACAGCTATTCGAGCGCTTTGCCAATGGCGAAGTGTTCGGACAAAAGAAACTTATCCGCAACCTCTCTGCTGGTAACAAAATGAAGGTGGGCATCATCTCCGCATTGTTGCGACAGCCCAGGATTGTCATCTTAGACGAGCCTTTCAACTATCTCGACCCCACCAGCCAGCTGGTGCTTAAGCATCTTCTGACGGACTATGCCCAACAGACTGGGGCAACCATTCTTATCTCCAGCCACAACCTGCAGCACACCATTGACATCTCGTCGCGGATCGCCTTGCTCGAGAATGGCCGTATCATACGTGACCTTGCCAACGCCGAAGGCTCTGCTGCCCAGGAACTGCAAGAATACTTCGGAGCAGAATAATCAAAAGGGATCCTGCACCATACAGTGTGGGGATGAATAATGAAAAGGAATCCTGCATCACTGTGATGCAGGATTTCTTTTTCATTCGTGAGACTATCTTACTGTAAGATGGAAGCAACCTTGCTTGACCTCGTACTTGATGTAGCATCGCCCTTCCTGCCGCTTGTCGCGCAACACTTCGGAAAGCACCCACTTCAGAGTATCATCGCGGACGGGCTGGCTGACTGCCCTATAACGGTTGTAGCAGATGTCTACGGTGGTACCAAAGAGATGACATGAACGTTCTGTGGCGTTCTGATTGTGACGCTGCAACTTGGCCACATCGTCCATCGTACGCAACATGCTGGTCACGATGAGCTTGTTGAACGGCACCCCTTTGGCATAGAGACTATCGTAGAATGCCTGCCCGATATCCTGAAGCAGCACAGCAGCACGCGGCACCAGATAAGGTATGCTACTGTTCAGACGGTCAACATGGTAATAGGGACTCTCGCCTACATACACCAACTCCTTCTTGCGCTGCTCAGCATCCTCGCGGTTCCTTACTGGCTGGACGCCCCAACGCTCTGCGGCCACTATCTGAGTGTCTTGCAGATCGGGGAAGGCCTCTTTATAGCTCGGAACAGAGCGAATGGGATGAGGAATGTCCGCAAAATAGGAGCTCTTGCCATCATGGGTGTCAGAGGTTTCCTTTCCGTACGACAAGCGTTTGGCAATAGCCAGCACGGCTACTACAGCAAAGAACAGCAAGACATATTGTCGCTTACTCAGATGCTTATGTTTCATAATGTACTAATTACTCACCATCGGGTTACTTTTTCCTGATTCTGTCGTACCATTCGCGCAGCCACCCCCGCGGGATGCCACGACCAACCGCAGCATCCAGCACCCGACGGGCCTCCTCGCGACGATTCAGAGCAATCAGCAAGTCGACATGCGACACCACAAAGCCGGCGTCCTTCGGATCCAGACGCGAAGCCTGCTCCCAGTCATAGAGCGCCGCCTCCGTTTGCTGCAGCTCGCGCTCCAAGGCAGCTCGCGAGGCATAGGCAATAGCAGAGTCGGGATTCAGCTCCACCGTTTGGTTCAGCTGGTCAAGTGCCTCCTGCCTGCGCCCCGTCTGCTGCAGCACATAGGCCAGTGAGAGCCGGGCCTCAAAGTGGCGCGGAACCAGTTTCAGCAGTTCCTCATAGTCGTTACGGGCCATGTCAAACCGCCGCAGATGTGTGTTGGCATAGCCCCGATAGAAGAGAGCAGCCGGATTATGCGGTTCGCGCTGAAGCACCTGGGAATACTCATCAGCAGCATATTCCCACTGCTGCAGCTGCAGATTGGCAGTGGCTTTGCGCAGATGCAGGTCTGTAGACCAAGAGCTGCCGGCAATCAGCTGGTTGAGTACGGCCAGCGAGTCACGCCAGCGCTGGCTGTCCTGCGCATGGAGACTGGTCTGCAAAAGAATAGCTCCACACAGCAGGACCAACATTCTCGGAATCAGATGGGAATACGGTCTCATGCTTTCCGGATATAGTCTACAATCCATGCACCAACCTCATTGGTGCCATACTTGGCACCGCCCTCCACTTGTATTTCAGGAGTACGCACATTGGCGTCGAGCGATGCATCAACGGCGTCACGAACCAGCTGTCCCTCCTTGGTCAGTCCGAAATGCTCCAACAGCATGGCAGCAGAGAGAATCTGCGCCAGGGGGTTGGCCAGGTTCTGTCCGGCAGCCTGTGGCCATGAGCCATGAACAGGTTCGAACAGCGGAGTATGCTCTCCCAGCGACGACGATGGCTGCAGGCCCATGGAGCCGGTGATGCACGAGGTCTCGTCGGTCAGGATGTCGCCGAACGTGTTCTCCGTCACGATGACATCGAAGAAGCGTGGCTCCGTCAGCACGCGCATGGAGGCATTGTCGATAAACATATAGTCGGTTGTCACCTCAGGATACTGCGGTTCCATCTCCTTGGCAATCTGTCGCCACAGGCGCGATGATGCCAGCACGTTAGCCTTGTCGACCACGGTGAGATGCTTCTTGCGCGTCATCGCCATCTCGAAGGCCACCTTCAGGATGCGCTCAATCTCCGGACGAGTATAGACGTCGGTATCGTAGGCACGGTCGTTGTCCTGATACTTCTCGCCAAAATACATGCCGCCCGTCAGCTCGCGAATCACCACGAAGTCGGCCCCGCGCAACAATTCATCCTTCAGTGGCGACTTGTGGAGCAGACAGTCGAAGGTAGCCACCGGTCGCACATTAGCAAACAGCCCCAGTTGCTTGCGCATGGCCAGCAGTCCCGTCTCCGGACGGATCTTCAGCGTGGGGTTGTTGTCATACTTCAGGTCGCCCACCGCAGCAAACAGCACTGCATCTGCACGCATGCAGACATCGTGGGTAGCGGCGGGATACGGGTCGCCGCAGGCTTCTATGGCACAGGCGCCCACCAGAGCCTCCTCATAGAGGAACTCGTGTCCGCACTTGGCTGCAATGGCATCCATCACGGCCAGCCCTTGTTTCATAATCTCAGGCCCGATACCATCACCGGGCAATACTGCAATCTTTAGTTTCATAATTATTTCCTTTTTTTCGGGGGTTCGTTATTTCGGGGGTTCGTTATTTCGATGCTTCGATATTTCGATGCTTCGATATTTCGATGTTTCGATATTTCGATATTTCGAGGTTTCGAGGCTTCGATGTTTCGATGTTTCGGGGTTTCGGGGTTACTTCGTCAGGTCGTTCTCGATGATATTCAGCATCTTGAATGTGGCCTTTATGGCAGCGTCTGTCTGGTCGGCATCGAGTCCGCGCGTGCGCAGCAGACCGCCGTTATAGTGCCACGTGATAACGGTCTGCACCAAAGCATCCGTACGTCCTCCGGGGGGTATGGTCACCTGATAGTTGGCCAAAGTGGGGAATGTGCGGTTCAGATACTTGCGATAGATAAAGCGCAGTACCTTGACAAAGGCATTGTACTGTCCGTCGCCCGTTGCTCCTGCTTCATATTGTTTCCCGTTGATTTCCACGCGCACGTTAGCCCCGGGCTTCAGTCCGTAGGCTGTCGACACCTGATAGCTCACCAGCTTCACCTTGTCTTCCGACCCGTCGTGCTTCAGGACATCGGAGACGATGTATGGCAAGTCTTCCTGGGTCACTATCTCCTTCTTGTCGCCCAGCTCGGTGATGCGCTGTGTGACGCGGCGCGTCTGCTCCGGTGTCAGCTCCAGCCCCAGCTCCTCCAGGTTCTTGGCGATGTTGGCGCGTCCGGAGTTCTTGCCCAGGGCATACTCGCGCTTGCGTCCAAAGCGCTCGGGCATCAGCTCGTTGTAATAGAGCTTGTCCTTCGAGTCGCCGTCGGCATGCACGCCCGCCACCTGGGTAAACACATTCTCGCCCACGATGGGTTGGTTGGGTGCTACGCTGATGCCGCTGAAGCTCTCCACCATGCGCGAGAGGTCGTTGAGCTGGCTCTCCACGATGCTGGTCTTGGCATGGAACTGGTCCTTCAGGATAGCCTGCACGGACGCGATGGGTGCATTGCCGCAGCGCTCGCCCAGCCCATTGACGGTGACGTGCAGTCCGCGCGCTCCGCTGAGCACGGCGGCCAGCGAGTTGGAGACCGCCAGGTCGTAGTCGTTATGGGCATGGAAGTCGAAGTGGCAATCCGGATAACGCTTCATCATCTTGCGGAAGTACTCGATGACCTGCAGTGGATTCATCACTCCGAGGGTATCGGGCAGCATGAAGCGCCTGACGGGTGTGCCTTGCCGCTCCAGCAGGCTGTCCACCAGCTGGTAGACATAGTCGGGCGAGTCTTTCATTCCGTTCGACCAGTCTTCCAAGTATAGGTTGACACCGATGCCGAGCTGTTCGGCATAGTCCAGCTCGTGGCAGATGTCGGCAATGTGCTGCTCCGGGGTTTTGTGCAGCTGTAGTGTGCAATGCTTCAGCGAGCCCTTGGCCAGCAGGTTGATGACGCGCCCGCCGCAGTGTGCTATCCAGTCGAGGCTCTTGCCGCCGTCCACGAATCCCAATACTTCCACACGGTCGAGCATGCCGACCTTCTGGGCAAAGTTGCATATCTTGGTGACAGCCTCTCGCTCGCCTTCGGAGACACGCGCCGATGCCACCTCTATGCGGTCTACTTTGACATCATAAAGCAGTTTGCGGGCCATGACCAGCTTCTCGTGGGGCAGGAACGACACTCCGTTGGTCTGCTCACCGTCGCGCAGCGTCGAGTCCATGATTTCGATGTACGGCGCGATGCGTGTGTAGCTGTTTATCTGTTGAGCTGTTCCCATTGTTCTATCTTCTCCTTATTCTCCAACAGGAAGTCAATGTCGTCGAGTCCGTTCATCAGACAGTGCTTCTTGTATCCGTTGATGTCGAACTGCTCGCGCCGGCCCGTGGCCTTGTTGGTGACGGTCTGCAGGGGCAGGTCTACTTCTACTTCTGTCGCGGGATTGCTGCTGATGCTCTGGAACAATTCCTCCAGGAAGTCGTCGCTCACCTGTACGGGCAACACGAAGTTGTTCAGTTCGTTGTTCTTGTGAATGTCTGCAAAGAAGGAGCTGATGACTACGCGGAATCCATAGCCCGCGATGGCCCATGCTGCATGCTCGCGCGACGAACCGGAGCCGAAGTTCTTGCCCGCCACGAGTATGCAGCCCGAGTATGTAGGGTCGTTGAGCACGAAGTCCTCTACCGGCGAGCCGTCGGCCCTGTAGCGCCAGTCGCGGAAGAGGTTGTCGCCGAAGAAGCTTTCCTCGCGGGTGGTAGCCTTGAGGAATCGGGCCGGGATGATCTGGTCGGTATCTACGTTCTCCAACGGCAGGGGAACGCACGTGCTGGTGATAACGTTGAATTTCTGTTTCATAATAGTGTACGTGGATCGGTTATTACTCCTGTTACTGCTGCGGCGGCGGCCACCAGTGGCGAGCAGAGGATGGTTCGCGAGCCGGGTCCCTGACGGCCCTCGAAGTTGCGGTTCGATGTAGAGACGGCATACTTGCCTGCCGGCACCTTGTCGTCGTTCATGGCCAGACAGGCCGAGCAGCCCGGCTGGCGTATCTCGAATCCCGCAGCCTGGAGCACCTGGTCCAGTCGCTCCTCGCGGATCTGCCTGTCGACCGCCCATGAGCCCGGCACCAGCCAGGCCACCACATCGGGCGCCTTCTTCCTGCCCCTGACGATGGAGGCAAAGGCCCGGAAGTCCTCGATGCGGCCATTGGTGCAGGCCCCCAGGAAGACGTAGTCTATCTTCTTGCCCAGCAGGCGTTCGCCGGCGTTGAATCCCATATAGTCGAGTGCCTTCCGGAATCCCTGCTCGGGCGCCTTGGCCTGGGCAGCGGTCTGCGGAATAGGCTCGGTGATGCCGATGCCCATGCCGGGATTGGTGCCGTAGGTGATGCGGGGCTCTATGTCCTTGGCGTCGAACACCATTTCGCGGTCGAACACGGCGTCCGGGTCGCTCTGCAGCGTCTTCCAGTAGGCCACGGCCTTCGTCCAGTCGTCGCCCTTGGGGGCATACTCCTTGTCTTTCAGATATTCGAAGGTCACCTCGTCGGGGGCGATGAAGCCGCCGCGGGCACCCATCTCTATCGAGAGGTTGCAGAGCGTCAGCCTGCCCTCCATCGAGAGGCTGCGCACCACCTCGCCGCTGTACTCCACGAAGTATCCCGTGGCCCCGCTGGTGGTCAGCTGGCTCATCAGGTAGAGCGCCACGTCCTTGGCCGTCACCCCCTGCTGCAGCCGGCCCTCAATGCGGATGCGCATGGATTTGGGCTTCTGCTGCAGGATGCACTGCGAGGCCAGCACCATCTCCACCTCCGAGGTGCCTATGCCGAAGGCCACGGCCCCCATGGCCCCGTGGGTGGAGGTGTGCGAGTCGCCGCAGACGATGGTCATGCCGGGCAGCGACAGTCCCTTCTCCGGGCCCACCACATGTATGATGCCGTTGTCCGGCGAGAACATGCCGTAGTGGGTCAGCCCGAAGTCGCGGGCGTTCTGCTCCAGCGCGGCCACCTGCCGGGCACTGACGGGGTCCTGGATGGGCTTGTCCTGGTCGTGCGTAGGCGTATTGTGGTCGGGCATGCAGAATATCTGTGCCGGGCGCAGACACCTGAGCCCCCTGGCCCTCATGCCTTCGAAGGCCTGGGGCGATGTCACCTCGTGGCAGTAGAGGCGGTCGATATATAGCTGGGTGGGACCGTCGGCCACCTGCTGCACCACGTGCCGGTCCCAGATCTTGTCGAATAATGTCTTCATACCTTATTTCTTGAACTTGTTAATACAGTCGATATATGCCTCCACGGAGGCGGTGACGATGTCGGTATTGGCGCCGAAGCCATAGTAGAGGCTGCCGTCGTACTCCACCTGCATGTGCACCTTGCCCACGTCGTCGGAGCCCTTCGAGATGGCCTGGATGGTAAACTCCTTCAGCGTCATCTGCTTCTGGATAATCTTCTTCAGGGCCTTGATGGCAGCGTCCACCGGACCGTTGCCCGAGGCGGCGGCCTCGAACTTCTGGTTCGAGATGTCCAGCCCTATCGAGGCCACGCTCTTCACGCCCTTGCCCGTGGTCACCTGCAGGAAGTCGAGCTTCACGGCATGGGCCTCGGCCGTGTCGGCACCGGCCAGCATCAGCACGTCGGCGTCGGTCACCTCCTTCTTCTGGTCGGCCAGCACCAGGAACTTCTCGTACACCTTGTCCAGCTTCTCCTCGGGCAGGTCTACGCCGTTTACCATCAGGCGGTATTTCAGGGCTGCCCTGCCCGAGCGGGCCGTCAGCACGATGCTGTTGTCGTCGATGCCCACGTCCTTCGGGTCCATAATCTCGTAGGTATGCACGTTCTTCAGCACGCCGTCCTGGTGTATGCCGCTGGAGTGGGCAAAGGCGTTGCGCCCCACGATGGCCTTGTTGGGCTGCACGGGCATGTTCATCAGGCTCGACACCATGCGGCTGATGGGATAGATCTTCGTGGTGTTGATGTTGGTGTCGATGCCCAGCGAGCGGTGACACTTCAGAATCATCGCTATCTCCTCCAGCGAGGTGTTGCCGGCCCGCTCGCCGATGCCGTTGACGGTCACCTCCACCTGCCGCGCCCCGGCCATCACGCCGCTCAGCGTGTTGGCCGTAGCCATGCCCAGGTCGTTGTGGCAGTGGGTGGAGAGGATGGCGCGGTCGATGCCGTCCACGTGCTCCTTCAGGTACTTGATCTTCTCGTAGTACTCCTGCGGCAGGCAGTAGCCCGTCGTGTCCGGAATGTTCACCACCGTGGCCCCGGCCTTGATGACGGCCTCCACCACGCGGGCCAGGTACTCATTGTCCGTGCGCCCGGCGTCCTCGCAGTAGAACTCCACGTCCTCCACATAGCGCCGGGCGTACTTGGTGGCCCGCACGGCGCGCTCGATAATATCCTCGCGCGTGGAGTTGAACTTGTACTTGATGTGCTCGTCGCTCGTGCCGATGCCCGTATGGATACGCTTGTGCTTGGCATACTGCAGGGCCTCGCTGGCCACGTCGATGTCGTGCTCCACGGCCCGCGTCAGCGCACAGATGGTGGGCCACGTCACGGCCTTCGAAATCTCAATCACCGAGTTGAAGTCGCCGGGGCTCGACACCGGGAACCCCGCCTCAATCACGTCTACGCCCAGCTGCTCCAGCGCCTTGGCCACCTGGATCTTCTCCACCGTGTTGAGCTGGCAGCCAGGCACCTGCTCGCCGTCGCGAAGCGTAGTGTCGAAAATAAACAATCTGTCGTTCATCTTAGTTCTGTTTTTTATTGTGTCGTTAAAAATTTTTATGTCTCGATCATACGACTACGAAAAAAGCCCTTCACACTCGGAAGTGAGAAAGGCCCTAATCGTCGTTTGCTTTATATCTTCAAATTACATGCACGCCTTATCACTTCCGACCACTTTACGCAGTCGAATAATAATCAGGTTGCTAATCAGATTGAAACTTCTCATTTTGTTGCTGTTTTCTAAAAATCGCCTGCAAAAATACGTCTTTTTTGCGAAACAGCCAAACAAAAGGGCGACTTTTTTTCATGTTCCGTAAAAAAAGTATCCCCAGAGTATCCCTCAAGCCGCATGGCTTGAGAGATACTTGTCGGTTTTCCTGTACATCTTCGTGTCTTCCTGCCAGACGATGAATCCGCGCTTGGTCCATTGCGCCAGCTGATCCTTGGGGTTGGGATTGCGCTTGCCCTGCTGGATGCGCATGGAGCGGCATTCCTCGCGTGTGAACTCGTCGGGCATCAGGTCAAGCATGTTGGCCATGCCGCCGCGGCTTACCTTGCGCTCTATCTCCATATCCTCGTCAAGTGCCTCGCTGAAGAGCGACATCTTCACCCACATGTCGTAATCGAACGAATAGCGGCAGAAGTCCTCAATATCGCGCGACCACTTCATGCCGTTCATCACGTAGAGGATGCAGGCCTTACGGAATGCGATGACAGCGGCACGGCGTGCCATGATGCGATAGCCGTCGTCGTCGAAGAGCGCTGCCCGTTCGGTACCCAGCACGCAGAGGTCGTCGGCCATGCGCTTGGCTTGTGGACAGACGATGAGCCCTTTGGCCTCGTCGAGCATCTGCAGGTAGGGCAGCAGCCGTTGCTCGTACTTCTCGTCGTAGCGCTTATAGACGGGTATGTGGCCGTTGTCGTCTATGGAGGGAATGGTGCAGAAGTTCAGTCTCGAGACGGTGCCGTCGTTCACGTTCTTGCGGAAGAAGCGGATGGCCGTGGCTGGCGTAGTGCTTGCATTCCAGCACCATCGCATGGGTGCCCTGGCCGTCACCGACTGGGCTCCCACTCGCTCCTGCCCGTACATATCGGTATCGAAGTTGCGGCAGATGATGCGGCTCACCATCTCTCTGGAGCTGCCACCGGCCATCTTCGAGAGCATCTCCACCTCGTCCATGCGCGTATAGAGGCACTTGTGACCTGCCCGCTCGGCATCGGCCAGCCGCTGGGTGAAGGCCGCATTGGTCATGTCGGAGTCTACCACCTGGATGCAGATGTCCTTGGGTCGCTCGGTGCCTTTCTTGTTGGCAGCACGCGCATTTTGTTCGTCCTTCCACAGCTGCTCCTGTTCACGGCAGAGGGTGTCGCGGGCCACGATGTCCTTCAGGCAGATGTCGATGGGCTTCTTGATGCACGACTTTCCCGTTGCCATCGGTGCCACCAGCACACACATCAGCGTGGCTTCCATCTCAGAGTTGTCGGCATACTCCAGTTTGACACCGCCCATCCTCGTGGCCCATGCGGGAAAGATGGCGCAGGCCATCGCTGCGCGGCAGTGGTCGGGCACTCGCGAGACGGCCACTCGCAGCGGTGCGGGCAGTCGGGCAGGCATCTGAGGCTCGCGCATCAGGGCCTCGCGAGTAGTCCCCTGCTCCATGTTCTGACGGCGGCGGCAGAGGTCGAGTGTGAGCTTCATCTTCTGGCTCATGGCTGCCGTCTGCTTGCGCTTGCAGGCATTGCGGATGGTTTCGCTGACGCGCTCGTGCTGCTCTCCATAGTCGGGCATGATGGTGCGAATCCATCGCGGGTCGTCATTGCAGACATGGCGCAGATGACAGGCCATGGTGAAGATGAAGTCGTTGCGGTTGCCGTGCTCTGGTGCCCCTCCCAGCTGGTCGGCCAGTTCCTCGACAATCCTGTCGTAGGGGATGCCGCGATAGTCTTCAGGATAAATTACCCCGTTGTCATCGGTGTCATCGTCATCGGTGTCATCGCTGGCAGTGTCATCGCTGGCAGCGTTGGCGGCGGCATTGGCAGGAGTGGCCGTCGCGAACGGCCGCCCGTCCACATTGAGCCCACGCTCCTGATAGGCCTTACGGCGCAGGGCAATCTCATCGTCAGGGAGCGGCCTCTGCCAGTCATCGCTGATATAGAGCTGCGAGGCCTCGTCGACGATATAGATCATGCGCTCTGGCGAGCAGCAGTCTGCATCGAAGTCTACACCCAGGGCCTTGGTATAGGCTTGTTGAGCCTCCTCGATGGTCATGCCCACAGGGATGCGGATGTCCAGATGCAGCTTCCTCGAGGCCGAATACTCTGCGCGCAGCAGCATGCCCTGCCACTGCCCCTCCTTATTATTTATAAGGTACGCGCGTTGCAAGGCCTGCTCCACCTGACTGGCATCATCGATATCCACGCAGGTCTGAAACGTAAACTCCTCGGGCAGGATGGCATCTTGCGAACGATGGTTGTCGCGGAAACGGAAGTAGTGAGGACAGCGGAAGGGCAACTGTGCCTTCAGCTGGCGACGAACGTCCTTATCGTCCGTTTGGCGAATCTGAGTGATAATACTTGCCACCTCGTCGCTGCGGGTGACGTTAACGAACTCTTCGAGCTTACACTCGAACACTTGCCCCTTGGGGGCGCGAGCCTTGCGGCTCATGGCAATCATTCTTGCTTTTTCCATAACTTTACTATTACTTGTGAATAATTTGATTTTGCAACAGCAAAGTTAGCTATAAATAATAGTAGAAACAAGACCTTCCGCCCCATAACTGCAGGTCGGAACGATGTTGGCAGCACATTGGAAAAGTTCGGAAAACGGATGGAAAAACACGGAAGACTCTCGGCAGTCTTTTGGCTATTAAAACTCCTCTCGTATCTTGCGAGTCAGCACGGGAGCCAGTTGGAGGGCTATCTGATTGCAGACAATGCGCTCTTGGTTTAACCTTGGATTCAGATACGACTGAGGCCACATGGGCCACGGCTCCTCCTGCCCCATCAGGTAGGCATAATCGCCATTCTTGCGCACCGTGTCGCGCCCACGCCCAGGAACCATCGAGCATATCAGCTGGTCAAAGCGGTTGACGGTGACTCTGAACAGGATGCCCTCGTCGGTCATCACCCTCAGCACGTGAGCCCACGTCCAGTTGTCCTGCTTGGTGGCTATCACCGTGTCTATCTGCCGCACAATCTCTATCAGTCGCTCAGCCACCTCGGGCTGGCGATAGCGGGGCGTAAACTCGCGGGGCATCTGCCGCACGTCAATCTCCTGACCGTCGCGCAGACCACGGAGCAACTGCTGGGCCTCCGCCTCGCAACCCGACTCCTCGCCCCAGCGCCTGATCAACTCGACATACGGTTTGCGCTGGGCAGCCGTAGCCTTCGTCTGTGCGATGCCCAACACATACTCCACGGGAATGGGCTCCAGTCCTGTAAGCGTTGTCTTCATAGTCAGAGGTGGGCTTGGTTCAGACGGGCTATCACATCGTCCAGATAGCCGTCGTCAGAGTGGAAACGGATGCTGATGACCTCGTCGTAGAATGCACCCAGATACACCATCAGCTGGTAGTGCAGCTCGTTGTACACCTCGTCGGGTGTGCCCTCGGCCTCAAAATAGAAGCCCTGGTGGCTCGGCGTGTTCACACGGAACGTGCCCTCGCTGTCGTTGCCTACGGGCCCCGTCAGCTTCCATACGTTCAGCGACAGCGTGTAGTTCATCTTCGGCACCTCCTCCCCCTCGGCAGTCTTCTCCACAGGCATCTTGATGGTGCTGCCAAGCAGCTTCATACGCTCCAGGATATACTCCGCTCCGGCGGGCTCCAACTGCTGGAAGTCGTACTGAATAATCTTCGACACCCACAGCAGATTAGTCCCTCCCGGCGGGCAGAGCACTCGGCAGTCGTGCAGCTCGGCCCAGTCGCAGAGCGTGCCGGCAGGAAATTCCTCGCCTTCGTCAATCACGGGATACGAAGCAGCGTCGGTGATGCCGCCCGTCATCTCCGCATCGTCGTTCCATACCATCAGTGTGGCCACGTGTCGCCCCACCCTTCCCCCAGCGTATATCACGTTGTAGGGAGCATCCATTTTCAGCAGTTTCGAATTCATCACCGGCAAAGGTACGAAAAGTCGAGCGAAAAACCAAATTTATTTGAGTTTTTCCCAGCCGGACTCATCGATGACGATGACAGCGATGACAGCGATGACAGCGGTATTTATTTGTCATCGTTTTTGTTCATATTTATATATATAATATATTATATATATAAATATGGCTCTGTAAATAGCTATGCACTTGGGAAAATAAATAGCCCCACTGTCATCGGTGTCATCGTCATCGGTGTCATCGCCCAACCTGCCCAAATTGCACGAAACGTAATACACCATGCCGCGAAACGTAATACACCACGCGACGATATTACGTTTCATTTTTGTTTACATTCCAAAATCTGCCACGCGACCTCTTCCCTACTTGGAAATTACTGCCTGGGCTGGGAAAATTTACTGCCAGGCGAGGGCGCAAAATTTTGACGTCAATGCGGCATTGACGAGTTTTTCGCAGGTTTTGAATTATTTTAACAACAACCTACCGTCCACAAAACAACCCCGATGACAACGATGACGATGACACCGATGACAACGGGGCTGTTTATTGTAAACCCGATGACAACGATGACGATGACACCGATGACAACGGGGGTATTTATTGTTGACGACGCTTACTGATGCTTCATTAAGTGTCGTTAACTCGCAATGCTCGTTGACGACGCTTACTGATGCTGGTCGCGCAGCAGGTCGTTGACGGTCTTCACGGGGTTGAACGTCGAGAGGGGTACCTCCACGAATATGGTCGACCAGTCGCTCATGGCGCCGTTCCACAGTCCGGGCAGCTCCAGGGCCTGCAGCTCCTTGCCGTTCTTCGACTTCTGCGAGATGAAGCCCGTGGTGGGGTCGACATACTTGGGCAGGTCGAACGGCTTGCCCTGATAGTCCTTCACGGCGCATACCAGGTCGACGGGGTTGAAGTGGGTGCCCTTGGTGAACATCTC
Organism: uncultured Prevotella sp.; assembly: GCA_946548065.1. Classification (GTDB taxonomy): domain Bacteria; phylum Bacteroidota; class Bacteroidia; order Bacteroidales; family Bacteroidaceae; genus Prevotella. The sequence continues at coordinate 46,368 of CAMNPM010000015.1, forward strand.
CATGTACTCCTTGTTCGACTTGTCAATCTGGCTCGACTCCAGGATCTGCAGGCTCACCGTGCCGTCCTGGTTGTAGGTGAGGAACGGGCCGCCGCCGGGCTCGCCCACATTCTTCACCACGCCGCAGACGCGCATGGGGCGGTTCAGCTTCTTGCGCAGGTAGATCACCAGATCGGCATCCTCCAGCTCCTTGATGTCCGCCTTGCGGCAGCACAGGTCTTGCTGCACGAAGCGGATTATCTCCTCCACCTGCTCGTGCGTGTACCGGCCCGTATCCAGCAGGCGCAGGTACTCGAAGGCCTTCTTCTGCAGGCTTACCAGCACACCGGCGATGATCTGCTTCCACTCCACGGTGTCCTGCTTCAGACGGTCGGGCACCACGTTGTCGATGTTCTTCACGAAGATGACGTCGGCCTCAATCTCGTTCAGGTTCTCTATCAGCGCGCCGTGGCCGCCGGGGCGGAACAGCAGCGAGCCGTCCGGATTGCGGAACGGAGTGCCGTCGGGGTTGGCGGCAATCGTGTCGGTAGAGGGCTTCTGCTCGCTGAACGTGATGTCGTACTTGATGCCGTACTTCTGGGCATACTGGTCGGCCTTCTGGGCCACCTTCTGCTTGAACAGCTCCATGTGCTCGTGCGACACGGTGAAGTGCACGTGGGCCTCGCCGTTCGAGGCGGCATAGAGCGCGCCCTCCACCAGGTGCTCCTCCATCGGAGTGCGCGGACCCTCGGGATAGTTGTGGAACAGCAGCAGACCCTTGGGCAGCTGACCGTAGTTCAGGCCCTCGGCCTTCAGCATCTGGGCAGCCACGGCCTTGTACTCCCCGGCGCCCATCAGCTCCTTGATGCCCTTGCCGCAGTTCTTCTGGCAAGCCTCGTCCAGCTCGCCATAGAAGGCAAACTTCTCGATGTTGTCGAAGTACTTCTTCTCGAAGTCGGTGGTCGGCACGTCGTAGTCAGCATCCACAAAGGCAAACATGTCCTTGAACATACGGCTGGCCGCACCGCTGGCAGGCACGAACTTCACCACCTTCCGGCCCTCGGCCTTATACTGCTGCCAGGCCTCGATGTAGGCCTTGCCCTCGTCGGCCGTAGGGGCCACGATGCCCTTGCCGATGGCGGCAGCAGCCTCCAGGCGCAGGAAGGGGAAACCGGTTTTAAACTCGCCTAACTGTCTCTCGATTTGTGCCTCAGAAATTCCTTTCTGGGCCAACTGATTCAAATCTTGTTGTGATAGCATAATTATAATATTGGTTTTTAGAATAGTTTGTCACTACTAAGCTGCAAAATTACTTCATTTCATGTAGAATGAAGAATGTAGCAGGAAGAATTTGACGCTGCATTGTCTTTTTTTAACGTTTTTGCTTTCCGCCATACATCCCCGCGGCGGTCATTGCCTGAGATAGGCAGCGCACTGGTCGGCACACCGCTCACCGTCGATGCCCGCCGACACGATGCCGCCCGCATATCCGGCACCCTCGCCGCAGGGGAAAAGTCCCTCCAGCCGCACATGCATCAGCGACGACGGGTCGCGCAGGATGCGCACCGGGCTCGACGTACGGGTCTCAACGCCTATCATCAGCGCCTCGTTGGTCAGGAATCCGTGGCTCTGCCTACCGAACTGCCGAAAGCCTTCCTGCAGCCGGTGGCTGATGGACTGGGGCATCCAGAAGTGCAGGGGCGACGAGATGAGTCCCGGCGCATACGAGCTGCGGGGCAGGTCGTAGCTCAGACGGCCATTCACGAAGTCGGCCATGCGCTGGGCGGGGGCCGTCTGACGGTGGTTGCCAGCCAGCCAGCAGTCGCGCTCCAGCTGTTCCTGGAAACGCAGCACGCGCAGCGCATCGTCGCCCTCAACATCCTCAGCCCGCAGCTCCACCACCATGCCGCTGTTCGACCATTGTCCGCCACGGCCGGACGGACTCATGCCGTTCACCACAATCTGCTCCGGCCCGGTGGCCGCAGGGATGACAAAGCCGCCCGGACACATGCAGAACGAGTAGACACCGCGGCCCTCGACCTGGGTGACAAACGAGTACTCCGCCGCCGGCAGATACCGCCCCCGGCCCTGCCGCGAGTGATACTGTATCTGGTCTATCAGCTCGGCAGGATGCTCCAGCCTCACACCCACGGCAATGCCCTTCGCCTCCAGCTCCACGCCCGATGCCGACAGATAGCGATAGACATCGCGAGCCGAATGCCCCGTAGCCAATATCACAGGCCCCAAGAAGGTCTGCTCCCTCACGGACGATGGTTGCTGGACCACGGACGATGGTTGCTGGACCACGGACGATGGTTGCTGGCTCACGGTCTCGATGCCTACCACCCTGTTGCCCTCCGTCAGGAGCCGCGTCATCCTGGTCTGGAAATGCACCTCCCCGCCACAGCCGACAATAGTCTGCCGCATGTTCTCAATCACCCTCGGCAGCTTGTCGGTGCCTATGTGCGGATGGGTATCGGCCAGGATGCGCGTCGACGCACCGTGCTGGCAGAACACGTTGAGTATCTTCTCTACCGAACCCCGCTTCTTGGAGCGCGTGTAGAGCTTGCCGTCGGAGTAGGCCCCCGCCCCACCCTCGCCAAAGCAGTAGTTGCTCTCAGGGTCCACCTGCTGCGTCTTGCCGATACGCGCCAGGTCCTTCTTACGCTCATGCACGTCCTTGCCGCGCTCCACCACGATGGGCCGCAGACCCAGCTCTATCAGCCGCAGGGCTGCAAACAGACCGCCCGGACCGGCGCCCACCACCACCACCTGCGGAGACTTACTCACGTCGGGATATTCCGTACGCTGGTACTCGTCCTCACGGGGCATCTCGTTGATATAGGCCCGCACCTTCAGGTTGACGTAGATGGTGCGCTGACGGGCATCGATGCTGCGACGCAGGATGCGCAGCGCCGTCAGCGTGCGCACATCGAAGCCATACTCCTCGGCCACATACTGCCTCAGAGCCTGCTCGGAGGCTGCCACATGGGGCGCAACACGTATCTGATACTCACTTACCATAGCTCTTACGGTCTCTCGATGGTTTACTTGTCGCCACCGGGCATCAGGTCGCCTATCTCCTCTATCTCGTCCTCGTCAAACCACTTGCTCAGACGCTCGCGGGCCTTCGTCTCGATGTCGGGGTCAACCTCCGTCCACACCTTCTTCAGCACATACACCAGCACACCCAGGTCGTCGGCCAGGCCAGCTATGGGAATGGCATCAGGCACCACGTCGAGCGGGCTGATCAGATAGCCCAGGGCGCCAATGATCATGGCTTTGTTGGTAGCACTCACCTTGTCGCTCTGCAAGGTATAATACAGTATCAGGGCTGCGTAAACCAGCTTCGCACCAGCACTCTTGGCAATGCGCGCAATCTTCTCCACAAAGTCTCGCTTCGAGAACTTGTTGGAATAGTTCATAAACTCGGGTAAATCCATCTTTTTCTTATTTTATTCTTATTATACTTATTCCGGTCGAATCCTTATGATCCTTATTCCCGTAAACGTAGGATGCTTGGTCATGTAGTAGCGCAGGGTCATGGGCTCCTCCACCACCTTGCGCCTTATCTGCGAGGCATTCAGCAGGTGCAGCCCGTCGCTGCGCCACACGGCAAACCCCAGATGGGCAATGTCCAGCCCGGGCTTGTTGCTGGTGATGGCAATGATGTCGCCGTCCTTCACCGACTGGCGCATCAGCGTGCTGTTCCGGATGTCCTCCTTGCGGATGTAGCGGGCCGTCAGTCCGCTCAGCGCCTGCTCCTGACGCCGTATCTGCTCCACCAGCTTAGGGTGAGCCTTCAGCGCGCGGTAGGCTCCGGGGTGCTCACTCATATAGCTCACCCTCACGGTCTGCACAGCACTGAACGGAGGCACGGGCTGCTGTATCTCGCTCACCAGACGCCTCTTCGCGTTGTCGGCTATCCAGTCGGAGAAATAGTGCAGCCGCGACGTATAGCCGTCTATCCTGCCGCCGCGATAGCGCAGGGCAGTCAGCTGGCCCACGTAGTCGCCCCATGTCGTCCGGCCCTGCTGCAGACAGAGCTTCAGGGCCGCAACGGTCTCAATGAGCGTGGTGCAGTCCAGCTGGCGAGTATTCACCACCAGCTGCTCGCGGTCGTTCACCTCCAGGGTGTGCGACACGTATGGCACTCCGACAAACTGCCGCGCCAGCGTCAGCACGTCGGTATGGGCATCGTAACGCTGCAGCAGACGGCAGACGGCCATGCTGTCGCGCCGCTGATAGGTCACCTGGCCATCGGACGGCAGCCAACACACCGCCGCCATCGCCACGACAGCCGTCCGCAGCATCCTCCTGTACACCTTATATATATATATAGCCATTGTCATCATTGTTTTATTGGGTCACTTCTTCTTTTTATAGGGTCCGCGCGGCCCGAAGTTAAATCCGAAGTAG
>CAMNPM010000016.1 GCA_946548065.1 uncultured Prevotella sp.
TTAAAACATTGAAGGGCAGAAGTGCATTCTTCACTAAAATAACTACCTTTGCAGCCGCAAAACGGGTGAGTCCTGTACGGCCAGCTCCCTCGGAATCCCCCAGGATGGGAACATAGCAAGGGTACTTGGTTGTAGCGGCGCGATGCAGATCGCTGCCCACCCGCCTCTTTAGCTCAGTTGGCCAGAGCACGTGATTTGTAATCTCGGGGTCGTTGGTTCGAATCCGACAAGAGGCTCGAAACAGAATGAGGGATGCTTGCCAAAACGGCAAGCATCTCTTCTTTTTTTGTGCCTTACGCGATATTGCAACCGGGTTGCAGAAACATTGTGATACCTTTGCACCCAGAAAACAAGAATTAAAACAGAGAAGTTATGGCACATGAACATCATCATTGTGAAGGACATTGCGCTTGTGAGCATCATCACGAGCATGGTGAAGGACGCATAAAACTGGTAAAAATCATTGTGGCAGCGATACTGTTGCTGCTGGCTGTATGGGTGGAGCATCAGTTCAGTCTCCCCACGTGGCAGTTGCTGCTGGTTTTCCTTATACCTTATATAATAATAGGTATAGATTCCTTGAAGGAAGCTTGGGAGGGCATCATTGAGGGTGAACCCTTCAACGAGAACCTGCTGATGGCTGTCGCCACCGTCGGAGCCCTGTGCATCGGCTTCCTGCCTGGGGCAGAAACGGAATTTGCCGAGGCTGTCTTTGTGATGCTCTTCTTCCAGGTGGGCGAGTTGTTTGAGGGTTATGCTGAGGGCAAGAGTCGCGAGAGCATCAGCCATCTGATGGATATCCGTCCTGATGTGGCGCATGTGGTGACGGATGAGAGTGGGGAAGAGCGGGATGTGCATCCTGAAGCGGTCGGGGTGGGGCAGTCCATCGTTGTTCGTCGGGGCGAGAAGATTCCCTTGGACGGTGTGGTTACGGAGGGCAGCTCTGTGCTGAACACCGTAGCCCTGACGGGCGAGTCGGCACCGCGTGAAGTGCAGAAGGGCGACGAAGTGTTTTCTGGTTGTATCAATATGGGTGGTCTGCTGCATATACGTACTACCAAGGCCTTCGGCGACAGTACGGTAACCAAGATTCTGGAGTTGGTGGAGCATGCCGGTGACCATAAGTCAAAGAGCGAGGCTTTCATCACCAGGTTTGCCCGCATCTATACACCTATAGTGGTGTTTGCCGCTATCGCTATTGCTATAGTTCCTGTGCTGTTGGGCGGCGCGTTCCCCACGTGGCTCTACAGAGCACTTATGTTCCTTGTGGTGTCGTGTCCGTGTGCTTTGGTGCTCAGTGTTCCCCTGACTTTCTTTGGTGGCATCGGCAGTGCTTCGCGCAAGGGTATCCTTATCAAGGGTGCCAACTTCATGGATGCGTTGACAAAGGTTGGTACGGTAGTGTTTGACAAAACGGGAACGCTGACTCATGGCCAGGTGTCTGAAGAATCTGTAGTGAGCGGTGACAGTCTGAAGTCTGATGCTGTCAACGCTATGGAGCAGCTCCGCCTGGCTGGGGTAGAGAAGATGGTGATGCTGTCAGGTGACAGAAAGGAAGCCGTGAAGCGTGTGGCTGACCAGCTTCCGCTGTTGACGGAATGGTATGCTGAGTTGTTGCCCCAGGACAAGGTGTCGCTACTGGAGAAGATGATAGCTGAGCGTACCGGGTCGGGCGATGAGGGCAGCCGTCGTCTCGTAGCCTTTGTGGGCGATGGCATTAATGATGCTCCAGTACTTGCTCGTGCTGATCTGGGTATCGCGATGGGAGCTTTGGGCAGTGATGCCGCCATCGAGGCTGCCGACGTTGTGCTGATGGATGACCAGCCGTCGAAGATTGCCACAGCCATCGGACTTGCCCGACGCACTCTGTCTATAGCCCGACAGAATGTCTGGTTTGCCATAGGGGTGAAGGTAGCGGTGCTCCTGCTGGCCACCTGTGGTGTTGCAACGATGTGGATGGCAGTATTTGCCGATGTGGGTGTGACGGTGCTTGCCGTGCTTAATGCTATGAGGGCATAATGGCGATATAAGCTGTGGAAATGTTAAAAACATTTTCATTGTCGTGAAAGTCGATTTTTTTGTCTACCTTTGCATTCTGTAATGTTAAAATAAACGCTTATTATAAAGTTATGAAACCTACATTGTTCCTTTTAGCAGCAGGCATGGGTAGCCGTTATGGCAGCCTGAAGCAGCTTGACGGGCTAGGCCCCAACGGTGAGACCATCATGGACTATAGCATCTACGATGCCATACAGGCCGGATTTGGCAAGATAGTATGGGTGATTCGCAAAGACTTTGAAGAGCAGTTTCGCAAGCAGATACTCTCCAAGTATGAGGACAAGATTCCCTGTGAGCTTTGTTTTCAGGGCTTGGATGCACTGCCTGCTGGTTTTACAGTGCCTGAGGGACGGCAGAAGCCTTGGGGAACCAACCATGCCGTACTGATGGGCAAGGATGTTATCAAAGAGCCTTTCTGCGTCATCAATTGCGATGATTTTTACGGACGCGATGCCTTTATGCAGATAGGAAAGTATCTTTCGGGGCTGAAAGAAGGAAGCCGCAACCAGTATGCTATGGTTGGCTTCCGTGTGTGCAACACTTTGTCGGAAAACGGTACAGTGGCCAGGGGGATCTGTGCATATAATGACAAGCGTCATCTGACGGATGTGGTGGAGCGCACTGAAATCATGCGTATTGATGGTGTTATTAAGTATAAGGACGAACAGGGTGAGTGGCAACCGCTGGAGGACAATGTCCCGGTGTCGATGAATATGTGGGGATTTACTCCCGACTATTTCGAATACAGCGAAGCCTACTTCAAGGAGTTCCTGGCCGACCCCGCCAATATGCAGAATCTGAAGGCAGAATTCTTTATCCCTCTCATGGTGAACAAGCTGATCAATGACGGTACAGCTACCTGTGAAGTGCTCGACACCACCTCGAAGTGGTTTGGCGTCACCTATGCTGCCGACCGTCAGGATACGGTAGACCGCATACAACGCTTGGTTGACGAGGGGGTATATCCCAACAAGCTGTTCTGAGAGAGATGTTGAAACCTATTATGACTGATGAGGAGTGCGCTTTGTTGCGCACTCTCACCAGTGAAGCTGATACAATTGTTTGTGTGTGTCATACCAATCCCGACGGCGACGCCATAGGCTCGTTGCTGGGTGTGGGTGAGGTGTTGCGCTTTCTGGGCAAGGATCCATTGTTGGTGGCTCCCGACCAGTGGCCCGACTATCTGCAGTGGATGCCCAACTCCGAGAAGCTGGTGCGCTACGACAAGCATCAGCAGTATGTGGATACGGTGTTGAAGATAGCCGATTTGATAGTATGCGTCGACTTTAACACCCTGTCGCGTACGGATGCGATGGAGCAAGCCCTGCTTGCTTCGCCGGCTAAGAAGATACTGATAGACCATCACCTGGACCCCGATGTCGAAGCGGTACTGACTGTCTCGCGGCCACAGATGTCGAGTACCTGCGAGGTGGTGTTCCGGATGGTTTGGCAGATGGGGCTTTTCGACGAACTGGGAAAGCACTTCGCCGGACCTATCTATAGTGGCATGATGACGGATACCGGAGGCTTTACCTTCAACTCCAGCGATCCCGACATCTTTTTCATTATCGGACAGCTGCTGACCAAGCGTATTAATAAGGACAAGATATACCGCTGTGTATATCATAACTATTCGGTTCACCGCCTGCGGCTGGTAGGACACGTGCTGTGCAATAGGCTGGTGGTGGATGAGAAGCGTCATGCTGCCTATTATACATTGTGTCGTGACGACCTGAAGACATTTCAGTTTGTCAAGGGCGACGCGGAGGGACTGGTGAACATGCCCCTGCAGATAAAAGGTCTGAAACTGAGCATCTCGTTGCGCGAGGATACGGAGCGCGACAACTTGGTGTGGGTTAGCTTGAGGTCGGTCGACGACTTCCCCTGCAATGAGGTCGCTGCACGATTCTTCAATGGCGGCGGGCATCTGAATGCCTCAGGAGGACGCGTCAATGGTACGATGGAGGACGCTGTGCGGCTGGTCAACGAGGCTTTCGATGCCTATGAGGACAGGCTGAAGTAATAAAAAAACGGTTGTAAGTATAAAATTCCCTAAACGGTAACGATAAACTCTAAACTTTTTCGTACCTTTGCAGCCGAATTATTACAAGATGACAATGAAAAGACTGATTTATCCCATACTGATGCTTCTGGCAGTGTTGCTCTACGGCAGTTGCCAGAAGTATGAGACCTATGGCGACAAGAAGGCCAAGGAGCGCGAGGCCATTGATAAGTTTATTACCAAGCGCGGTATTAAGGTGATAGACGAGGCGACCTTCAAGGCACAGGGTGAGACCACCGATGTGGACGAGAACGAGTTTGTCAAGCTGACTCGCACGGGAGTATATATGCAGATTGTGCGCGAAGGCTGCGGCTCCATGCTCGAGAGCAACCGCCGCGTAAACCTGCTCTGCCGCTTTTCCGAGTACGACGTGCTGAACGATTCGCTGCTGTTGTGCAACAACGAGCAGTATTATTTCTACCACTCAGGACTGGGACAGTATGTGGATGGTACGCAGTATCTCGACAAAATGAGTGTGATGCGTAATGGAACCACCATCACCGGAAGCTTTGTCGAGGGACTGATGCTGATGTTCCACTCCAGTTCGTCGGCAGTGCCTGCAGGATGGCTCGTACCCTTGAACTATATCAGTGTGGGGCGTCCTTCGGATTCAAGCCAGGAGATAGCTAAGGTGAATCTTATCGTTCCTCATTCGCAAGGTACGGCGGACGCTTCGTCAAACGTTATGCCTTTCTATTACGAGATAACCTATGTCCGCGAGCAATGACATAGGTGCGGTGGAAAATAGCTATACTAGAATTAATAATAACAGAAGATTACAATATGACACTGATAAAATCAATTTCCGGCATCCGCGGAACTATAGGCGGACGCACGGGCGACACCTTGAATCCGCTGGACATAGTGAAGTTCACCAGCGCTTATGCTACTTTTATTCCCCGCAAGTCGGGCAAGATAGTCGTAGGGCGTGACGGTCGTATCTCAGGACCTATGGTGCGCGACATCGTCTGCGGCACCCTTGTAGGTATGGGTTTCGACGTGCTTGATATCGGCTATGCCACAACCCCCACCACCGAGCTGGCTGTACGCATGAGCGGTGCTGACGGAGGCATCATCATTACGGCCTCACATAATCCTCGGCAGTGGAATGCCTTGAAGCTCCTCAATAGCGAGGGCGAGTTCCTTACTGCTGCCGATGGACAAAAGGTGCTGCAGTTGGCTGAGAAGGAAGACTTCTGCTATGCCGAGGTTGACAAACTGGGACATACAATACAAGATTCGACTTTCGACGATCGACACGTCCAGTCAGTACTAGACCTTAAATTGGTGGATGTAGATGCGGTGCGTCAGTCGCGCTTTACGGTTTGTGTAGACTGCATCAACAGTGTCGGAGGTATTATCCTCCCCAAGCTCTTGGAGCGTCTGGGCGTAGGCTATAAGCTGCTCAACAGTGAGGTGTCGGGCGACTTCGCTCACAACCCGGAACCACTGGAGAAGAATCTTACTGGCATCATGGACGAGATGAAGAACGGACATTACGACTTGGGTATCGTTGTTGATCCTGATGTCGACCGCTTAGCTTTTATAAGTGAAGATGGAACCATGTTTGGTGAGGAATATACCCTGGTGTCGGTAGCCGACTATGTGCTGTCGCAGTCTGCTGCCAATGGTGGTGCCCTCTGTACCGTATCCAATCTTTCAAGTACCCGTGCATTGCGCGATGTCACTGAGCATTATGGCGGTACCTATGCTGCCGCTGCTGTGGGCGAGGTCAATGTCACTACAAAGATGAAGGAGGTAGGAGCCGTCATTGGCGGCGAAGGCAACGGCGGAGTGATTTATCCTGAGAGTCATTATGGTCGCGATGCATTGGTGGGTATTGCCCTCTTCCTCACTTCGTTGGCCAAGAAAGACTGTAAGGTGAGCCAGCTGCGTCAGCAGTTCCCTGATTATCAGATTGCCAAAAACCGCATTGACCTCACTCCAGATACAGACGTTGATGCCATCTTGGTGAAGGTGAAGCAGATGTATGCACAAGACCCCACCGCACAGGTCAACGATATTGATGGTGTGAAGATTGACTTTGCCGACCGTTGGGTTCACTTACGCAAGTCGAACACCGAGCCTATCATCCGCGTCTATAGTGAGGCTCAGACCATGGAGCAGGCCGACGAGCTGGGCAAGAAGCTGATGAAAGTGGTCTACGATATGCAGGCTTAGAGGTAAAGAAGTAATAAATATAGAGAATAAGTAAGAGGTAAGAAAATGCTGCTTACCTCTTACTTTTTTCTTACAGAATATTATCCTTCTCGATGTCCTTGAAATACTTGTAGGTAGCCACTTTCAACTCGTCGGTGGCGGGTTCGTCGGCAACGATGATGCCATGCTGGTGCATCTGCAGCGCAGAGATAGTCCACTCGTGGGTCACAGCACCCTCGATGGCAGCCTTCAAGGCACGAGCCTTGTGGTGACCATTGACCAGAATCATCACCTCGCGAGCATCCATCACCGTGCCTACACCTACGGTAAGAGCCAACTTGGGTACCTTGTTGACATCGTTATCGAAGAAACGGCTGTTGGCAATGATGGTGTCTGTGGTCAGCGTCTTCACACGAGTGCGGGAGGTGAGCGATGAGTAAGGCTCGTTGAAAGCGATATGTCCGTCAGGGCCGATGCCGCCGATGAAAAGGTCAATGCCTCCGGCTTCCTGAATCATCTCTTCGTAATGCTGGCATTCGGCAGCCAGATCTTCGGCATTGCCGTTGAGAATGTGAATGTTCTCCTTGGGACAGTCGATATGGTCAAACAGGTTGCGGGCCATGAAGGAGTGGTATGACTCAGGATGTTCTACGGGCAGTCCTACGTACTCGTCCATGTTGAAAGTAAGGACGTGCTTAAACGACACCCGTCCCTCTTTGCAAGCCTTTACCAGACAGGCGTACATGCCTTCGGGCGAAGAGCCAGTTGGCAATCCTAATACAAATGGTCTTTCTTTCGTGGGCTTGAAATTGTTGATTCGTTCAATAACGTGTTCTGCAGCCCACTGCGACATTTTCTGATAGTCAGATTCGATAATTACTCTCATAAGTCTTCTATTTAATGTGTCAAAAATCGTGTGCAAAGGTACGAAATTTCTCTAAATAATAAATAAGTATTAAATATTTTTTTGTACCTTTGCCGCCATATTATTTAATAGAATGAAAGAATTTGTAATTTCGGAGGTCAAAGCAGAGACTGCGGTGCTGGTGGGACTCATTACCCCCCAGCAGGACGAGGTGAAGACGAAAGAGTACCTCGACGAACTTGAATTTCTTGCCGATACGGCAGGTGCCGTCACCGTCAGGCGTTTTACGCAACGGGTGCAGGGACCCAGTCAGGTGACTTATGTGGGTAAAGGTAAGCTGGAGGAAATCAGGCAGTATATAGTGAGTCAGGAAGAGTTGTGCGACCATTGGGATGGTGAGGGCGAGGAACCTCAGCCAGTCGGTATGGTCATCTTCGACGACGAGCTCTCCGCCAAGCAGATTCGCAACATCGAGCATGAGCTGAAGGTGAAGATACTCGACCGTACCTCGCTGATACTGGATATTTTTGCAATGCGAGCCCAGACAGCCGAAGCCAAGACTCAAGTAGAGCTGGCTCAGTATCGCTATATGCTGCCCCGTCTGCAACGCTTGTGGACTCACTTGGAGCGTCAGGGCGGCGGTTCTGGTTCTGGTGGCGGAAAGGGGAGTGTGGGCCTGCGCGGTCCAGGTGAGACCCAGCTGGAGATGGACCAGCGTATCATCCGGCAGCGCATATCGCTGTTGAAAGAGCGTTTGGTGGAGATTGACAAGCAGAAAAACACCCAGCGTAAGAATCGTGGACGACTGATCCGTGTGGCGCTGGTGGGATATACCAATGTGGGTAAGTCGACGATGATGAACCTGTTGGCCAAGAGTGATGTGTTTGCCGAGAACAAGCTCTTTGCTACGCTGGATACCACAGTCCGCAAGATGGTTATCGACAACCTGCCTTTCCTGTTGGCTGATACGGTAGGATTCATCCGCAAACTGCCTACCGACCTGGTCGACTCGTTCAAGTCAACACTCGACGAGGTGCGTGAGGCCGACCTGTTGGTGCATGTGGTAGATATTTCACATCCTGATTTCGAAGAACAGATCAGGGTGGTAGAGAAGACGCTGGCCGACCTCGGATGTGCTGACAAACCTGTGATGCTGGTATTCAACAAGATTGATGCCTACACCTGGACTCCACAGGACGAGGACGATTTGACCGAACCTACGAAAGAAAATGTATCCTTGGACGATTTGAAGCGCACGTGGATGGCTAAAACCGAAGAGTTAAGCAGACAGAGCGAGGGTTTTGTACCCACCCCCCTGTTTATCTCTGCCCGTCAGCGTGAAAACATCGACGAGCTGCGTGAGGTGCTGTACAAGAAGGTGCGCGAGCTGCATGTACAGAAGTATCCATATAACGACTTCCTATATCCGGTAGAAGAATAGAAATTAATTATTTGAACCAAAACACTATAAGACTTTTTACTTATGAGAGATTACAGACAACTGACACAAGACGAGATTGATGTGCTCGAGAGCAATAGCTGTTGGGCAGAAAACTGGGATGGCGTAAAGGTGGCTGAGAATTTCTCGCCATACGGTTTCCACCGCGTATTGTTCTATGGCGACATTCGGCTGGGTGTATTCGAAAAGCAGGTTGAGGTGAGCAAGGGATTCACCAAGCACGCCGGTATCAATGATGCTACCTTGCGCAACGTGACAGTGGGCGACAACTGCCTGATAGAGAAGGTGGGCAACTTCATCAACAACTATACCATTGGCGACGATTGCTATATCTCGAACATCTGCACGATGGAGACCACTGAGGGAGCCACCTTTGGCGAAGGGCATCTCATCAGTGTGCTCAACGAGATGGGCGACGGCAATGTGGTGCTGTTTCACGACTTGAACTCGCAGCTGGCAGCATTCATGGTGAAGCACCTCAAGGACAAACAACTGAAGGACAGTCTGACACGACTCATCAACGAGGAAATCCGTTTCACGCTCCCTGAGCGCGGGACCATAGGCAACAGTGTCAAGATTATCAATGCAAAGGAGATTACCAACACCGTCATCAAGGACGATTGCGAAATCAGCGGAGCCTCTCGCCTTTCAGACTGCACCATCCTGTCATCGAAAGATGCGAGCGTATATATAGGAACGGGTGTTATCTGCGAAAACTCCATCATCTCAAATGGCTGTAGCATCACCAACTCCGTGAAGATGCAGGACTGCTTTGTAGGCGAAGCCTGCCAGATTACCAACGGCTTTACGGCTGAGGCCAGTGTGTTCTTTGCCAACTCCTATATGGCCAACGGTGAGGCTTGCGCTGCTTTCTGCGGACCCTTCTCAGCTTCCCACCATAAGAGCTCGCTGCTCATAGGCGGAGAATTCTCCTTCTACAATGCAGGCTCGAACACCAATTTTTCTAATCATGCCTATAAGATGGGTCCCATGCACTACGGTACGCTGGAGCGAGGCTCCAAGACGGCATCGGGTGCATATGTCTTGATGCCTGCCAAGATTGGTGCTTTCTCTGTGTGTTTTGGCAAACTGATGAACCATCCCGATATGCGCTGCCTGCCCTTTGCCTACCTGATGGCTTATGGTGAGACGATGTACATTGTTCCTGGTCGCAACATCACAACAGTCGGACTCTATCGTGATATCAAGAAATGGCCTAAGCGCGATAAGAGGGCAACATCGTGCCGCAAGAGTGTTATCAACTTCGACTGGCTGAGTCCCTTTACCGTAGGCGAAATCGTGCAGGGCAAGAAGATACTGGAAAACCTCCGTCAGGCTGGCGGCAGAAATGTGTCAAGCTACAACTTTCAGGAGTATATCATCAATGCCTCATCGCTCAGGAAAGGTATCAAGTATTACGACATTGCCCTTCGCATCTATATGGGAGCCGTGCTGAAGCGAGCCGTCAAGGGAGGATTCCTGGGCAAGCCTACCTCTACCGTTGGCGAGGGCGAGTGGATAGACCTGAGTGGTCTGCTGCTGCCGGCATCGGAAGAGCAGCGGCTTATCGACGATATCAAGAGTGGACAGCTGGAGACTATCGGTGACGTGCTGCAGCGCTTCTACGACATCAACGATCATTATCGTGAATACCAATGGGCCTGGACCTATAAGCTCATACTCGACTATTACGGTATTGACGAGCTGACCGAACAAGCTATGCAGCGTATCCGCGAAGACTATGTGCGAGCCCGCCGTGCCTGGATAGCCGAAATCAGAAAGGATGCCCAGAAGGAATTCGAGATGGGCGATGTAGATCAGGATGTCTTTGACGACTTCATCTCGAAGCTCGACCACGAGATAGACTACGAGGATTAAACAAGTTTAAAACAAATAATTTGCAGCGTTCGGGGAATTGTTGTACCTTTGCAGGCTAAAATAAGCAACAACGTTAGTATGAAAGAACAGAATCAAGAAAACCAGTCGGCTGAGAAGCGGGTGAATCCCTTCTTCCAGCCCTATGGTACACTACATGACGTGGTACCCTTCGACCGTATACGGATGGAGGACTACGAAGAGGCCTTCATGGAGGGTATTCGTCGCGATAATGAACAGATAGAGAAGATTATCAACAATCCGGAGAAACCTACCTTCGACAATACCATTATCAATACGGAGGAGGATGAGGGTTACTATAGTCTGTTGTCGCGTGTGTCGACTGTTTTCTTCAACCTGCTGTCTGCCGAGACCAACGACGAGATGGATGCGCTGGCCCAGAAGATACAGCCCATACTGACGCAGCATGCCAATGATATTCGTCTGAACCCCAGACTGTTTGAGCGCATCCGTGCGGTTCGCTTTCGCCATCGCCACCTTAATTCTGAAGAGAAGATGTTGCTCGACAACTGCTATGAGGGCTTTGCGCGTTCAGGTGCTTTGCTCGATGAGGCTGGCAAGGAACGCTTGCGCAGCCTGACCGAAGAGGCCTCTATGCTCTCGCTCCAGTTTTCGCAGAACCTGTTGAAAGAGCAGAAAGCCTTCTCGCTCAATATCACCGATGAGGCCCAGCTCGACGGATTGCCTGATACGGCTCGAGAGGCTGCCGCACTGACGGCAAAGGAGCAAGGCAAGCAGGGCTGGGTGTTCACCCTGGATTATCCCTCCTATTCGCCTTTCATGACATACTCTACCCAGCGTGAGCTGCGCCGGCAGTTGTATATGGCCCGTAATACGGTGTGTACCCATGATAACAGCGAGAACAATCTGGACATCTGCAAGCGGCTGGTCAATGTGCGTCGCGAGATAGCCCAGCTGTTAGGGTACAAAACTTATGCCGACTATGTGCTGAAGCGCCGCATGGCCTCCCACAAGCGCGGCGTCTATCGTCTGCTCGACGACCTCATCGATGCCTACAAGCCCACTGCCATAAAGGAACAGCAGCAACTGAAGAGTCTGTTCAACGACATGCGTCCCTGGGACACAGCTTTCTATACCCACAAGCTGCAGATGAATAAATACAAACTCGATGCAGAGATGCTGCGACCTTACTTCGAACTGTCGAGGGTCATCGAGGGCGTCTTCGGACTGGCCAACAGACTGTATGGCATCACGTTCAAGGAAAACAAGGATATACCCGTCTACCATCCGGATGTGAAGGCTTACGAGGTGTTCGACCGCGACGGCAGCTTCCTGGCTGTGTTCTATGCCGACTTCTATCCTCGCAAAGGCAAGCAGGGCGGAGCCTGGATGACGGAATATCAGGGACAGTATATCAAGAAGGGCGAGCATGGTGAACCCGACGAAAATGTGCGCCCGCATGTGTCGGTGGTGATGAACCTCACCAAGCCTACAGAAGACAAGCCCGCCCTGTTGACCCTGAGCGAGGTTGAGACCTTCCTGCATGAGTTCGGCCATTCGCTGCACGGCATGTTTGCCAACACCCGCTTTGAGAGCCTCTCTGGCACCAATGTGCTCTGGGATTTCGTTGAGCTGCCCTCGCAGTTTATGGAGAACTATGCGGTGGAGAAGGAGTTTCTGAAGACCTTTGCGTTCCACTACCAGACGGGCGAACCGCTACCCAACGTGTTCATCAAGCGCATTATCAGAAGCCGCAACTTCATGGCTGCCACAGCCTGTCTGCGACAGGTCAGCCTGGGACTGCTCGATATGGCTTACTATACACAGAAGAACGAGTTCACAGACGACATCATCTCCTTCGAAAAACGAGCCTGGAAAAAAGCCATCCTTGGTGAACAGCTTCCCGAGACGTGTATGACAGTACAGTTCTCCCACATCATGGCGGGTGGTTATGCGGCCGGATACTATTCCTACAAGTGGGCCGAAGTGCTCGATGCCGATGCCTTCAGTGTGTTCAAGCGCGAGGGTATCTTCAACCAGGAGACCGCCCAGCGGTTCCGCGACTGCATCCTCTCGAAGGGTGGCACAGAACATCCTATGACACTATACAGACGCTTCCGAGGAGGTGAACCAACAATAGATGCTTTATTAAAGAGAAATGGAATCAAGCGAGAAACAAAGAAAGTTTGATCAGCGCTACCTGGACATGGCTCGCATCTGGGCCAAGAACTCGTACTGCCAGCGCCGCCAGGTCGGTGCGCTGGTGGTGAAGCAGGGTATGATAATCAGCGACGGCTACAATGGCACCCCGTCGGGTTTTGAGAATATCTGTGAAGACGACAACGGAGTGACAAAACCCTATGTGCTGCATGCAGAGGCCAATGCCATTACCAAGCTCGCTCGCAGCTCCAACAATTCCGATGGAGCCACCATCTATATCACTGCATCGCCCTGCATCGAGTGTGCCAAGCTGATTATTCAGGCTGGGATAAAGCGGGTGGTATATGGTGAGAAATACCGTCTGACCGATGGTGTCGAGCTGCTCGAAAGAGCCGGTGTAGAAGTAGAATATCTGGGGGAATAACATATAGAGAACATAGAGAAAAGATATGCCTAATAAGAAGAGTAACCGTTTTATGCCTATCATCATGGCCGTCTGCGTGGTGGTGGGAATCCTGATTGGCACCTTCTACGCCAATCATTTTCAGGGCAACCGCCTGAGCATCATCAACTCAGGCAGTAACAAGCTGAACAACCTACTTCACATCGTAGAGGGGCAGTATGTCGATACGGTAGATGTCAATGATCTGGTAGAGAAGGCGATGCCGCAGATCCTCTCCGAACTGGACCCTCATAGCGTCTACATCTCAGAGAAGGATGTACAGATGGCCACCGACGACCTGCGTGGCTCATTCTCTGGTGTGGGCATCGAGTTCACTATACGCAAAGACACCCTTCACGTCCAGAAGGTTATCAGTAATGGACCTGCTGAGCGGGCTGGGCTGATAGCCGGTGATAAGATAGTACGCGTCGACGGCGACAATTTCACGGGCAAGGAGCTGACCAACGAGGTGGCGATGCACCGCTTGAAAGGTCCCAAGGACACCAAGGTGAAACTGGGCGTGCTGCGCTTCGGCGAGAAAAAAGAGCGCGAGTTTACGGTGACGCGTGGCGACATTCCCACCCGTAGCGTGACGGCAGCCTATATGCTCGACGAGGAGACTGGTTATATCCGCATCCGCAACTTCGGCGAGAACACCTATCCCGAACTGCTCATTGCCCTTGCAAAGCTCTCGCAGCAGGGTGTGCGCAATCTCACCATCGACCTGCGCGGCAATACTGGGGGCTATCTGCAGTCGGCAGTACAGATTGCCAACGAGTTTCTGCCCAAGAATCGCCTGATCGTCTATACCCAGGGCAGGAAGTCGCCCCGTCAGGACTATACGAGTGACGGGCGCGGCTCGTATCAGACCATCCCCTTGGTAGTGCTCATCGACGAGGGGTCGGCATCTGCATCCGAAATCTTGGCTGGAGCCATCCAGGACAACGACCGGGGTACTGTTATCGGACGCCGTTCGTTTGGCAAGGGCCTGGTGCAGCAGCCATTCGAATTCAACGACCACTCTATGATTCGCCTCACGATAGCCCGCTACTATTCTCCTTCCGGACGCTGCATCCAGAAACCCTATGTGGCTGGTGACAATAAAGACTACGAGGAAGACTTGATGATGCGCTATCAGCATGGAGAGTTCTTTTCGCAGGACAGCATCAAGCACGAGGGACCTGCCTATAAGACCCGTCTGGGCCGTTTAGTATATGGTGGTGGTGGCATTACCCCCGACATCTTCGTCGCCGAAGACACTACCAATGTCACCAGCTACTACAAGCAGGCAGCCATGAGTGGGCTGATTATCCAGTTTGCTTTCGAATATACGGACAACAATCGCCAGAAACTGGATCAGTATAAGACGCTTGACGAGCTGGTGAAGTATCTGAAGAGCCTCAATACCGTAGAACTGTTTGCTAAATATGGCGAGAGTCACGGTTTGAAGCGCCGCAATTTGATGATTCAGAAGTCCCATCGTATGCTGGAGTCGTACATCAACAGCCGTATCGTCTATAATATGATGAGTGAAGAGGCTTGGCTCATGTTCCTGAACAGTGACGATCCCGCCATTAAGGAGACGCTTCGGGTGTTCCAGCAGGATTCAGCCTTTCCTGCACCTGCTGCCAAAGCCGAACCTTCTAAACGGGCTGCCTGATGATGCACCAGCTGTTGCGGTGCTATGCCGGCAGTTATCTATGCTGCCGGATGCCTGTTTAGTTTTGTCCTTCAGGCGAAGCGGATGTCGCTAATCACCTGTTCGCCTACTTCGGCATTGAGTCTTTGCGTCAGTTCGGTTCGCCTCATGCTGAGTTCAGCACGAAGGGCAGGATTCGACAGCCGTACATATAGTGTCTGGTTGTAGATGTATGTGTTCAGCGTATATCGTGTGATGACTGGTCCCGCCACCTTGGGCCATGCTTCCACGAGCCGCTTCTGTTGAAGTGGGGTCTCCAGTCCCTGGTCGCGCAAGGTCTGTAGTATCAAGTTCTTTATCTGTTGTACGTCGCGCTTAAACATTATGATGGTGGAAAAAATAGTTTAACAGCTTGTCTCTCCGTTGTCAACGTGGTAGATCTTATAGTCAAGAGTCGAGGTTTGTAGTATTTGGTCAAGGTGCTCGCGGTTGGTATCGGTGATGAATATCTGTCCGAAACTATTGTCCGACACAAGCCGTACAATCTGTTCCACGCGGGTAGCATCCAGCTTGTCGAAGATGTCGTCGAGCAACAACAGCGGGGTGGTCTGCGACGCTGTGCGTTTCAGGAAGTCAAACTGAGCCAGTTTCAGAGCTATGACATAGGTTTTGTTCTGTCCCTGCGACCCTTCGCGGCGCATCAGGTGTCCGTTGAGTGTAAATTCCAGGTCATCGCGATGTACGCCGTGCAGCGAATAGCCTACGGCACAATCCTTGATGCGGTCGCGCTGTATTACTTCCAGGAGCGTCCCTCGCTGGCAGTGCGACACATAGTGCAGCTCCACCTGCTCGTGGTCTTGTGATATCTGCTGGTAGTACTGTTGGAAAATCGGAGTCAGCTCTTCCACGAACGCCAGCCTGCGCCTGTAGAGCGCCTCGCCTTCCGTGGCCATCTGCTCTTCCAGAATCTGCATCAGTGATGGGTCGTATGTGGTTGCTGGCGTACCTGGAGCTGTTGCTCCCATTGATGCCGATGCTTGTCGCAGCAGGCTGTTGCGTTGCGCCAGTGCCGTGTTATAGCGGTTCAGGTGGTCCATATACGGGCGGTCGTATTGTGCGATGACCATATCCATGAACTTTCTTCTCTCCTCGCTACCGCCTTCGATGAGCAGTGTATCCGCCGGTGATACGATGACCAGCGGGATGAGTCCGATGTGCTCCGACAGACGCTTATATTCCTTCTTGTTGCGCTTGAAGTGTTTCTTCACCCCGCGTTTCAGTCCTGCAGAAACGGTCATCGGGGCAGAGCCGTCATCGTATTCCCCTTCCAGCATGCAGAAGGGTTCGTTGTGGCGTATCACCTGCGAGTCGATAGGGTTCGATGCCGAACGGCAGAACGACAGGTAGTATATGGCATCCAGAAAATTGGTTTTGCCCACTCCGTTCGGACCAATGAAGCAGTTTATCTTGGGCGACAGCTCAAGCGTTGCCTCGCGTATGTTCTTATAATTAAGTATCTGTAGCTTCTTGAGAATCATTTCTGGGTGCAAAGGTAGCATTTTTATGCTAAAAAAGCAAATTTTTTACTTTTCACTTTACGCTTTTCACTTTTATTTCGTACCTTTGCACCCGATTATGCCCAAAAGACAGCAATTAAGACAATAAAAACAAATAAAATAATGGCAAACAAGATTCAAGAGCAGGCTGCCGCTCAAGAGCAGCAGGCCTCCAAGACCGAGGCTTTCTTCGAGAAGAACAAGAAGGTCATCATCTGTGCAGTGGTTGCAATCATTGCAATCGTCGTATGTGGTATTCTGGCTAACACCTATTATTTCCAGCCGCGCCAGGAGAAGGCCAGTACTGAACTGGCAAAGAGTCAGGAGCTTTTCCATCAGGAGCAGTGGGACAAGGCATTGGCTGGCTTCCAGAAGGTTGCAAGCGACTATAGCTCTACCGATGCTGCTAATCTGGCTCAGCTTTACATTGGTTTGTGCCAAGCCAATCTGGGCAAGTGGCAGGAAGCCGTCAACGCCCTGGAGAGTTTCAGCGGTTGCGACGACCAGATGATTAGTCCCGCTGCCGAGGGTGCCTTAGGCAATGCTTATGCAAACCTCAACCAACTCGACAAGGCTGTGGAGCATCTGAAGAAAGCCGCCAAGATGGCCGACAACAATTCTCTGTCGCCTACGTTCCTCATCCAGGCAGGCGAGATTCTTGAGAGTCAAGGTAAGAAAGACGAGGCTCTGAAGCTCTATCAGGAGGTGAAAGACAAGTATTTCAACTCGCTGCAGTACCAGACCATCGATGCTTATATTGAGCGTGTCAGCGCAAAGTAAAACGACCGATGGCTACAAAAAATCTCTCTGAATACAATCTTGCGAAGGTACCTGATGCCTCCAACATGATATTCGGTATAGTAGTCGCCGAGTGGAACCCCGAGATCACGGGTGCTCTGCTCGACGGCTGTCGTTCTACCCTCGAGAAGCACGGAGCCCTGCCTGAGAATATACATGTGAAGACTGTGCCAGGTTCCTTCGAGCTGATCTATGGCGCTCATCAGATGACGCTCAACGACGGCTACGATGCCGTCATCATCCTGGGCAGTGTCATTCGGGGCGAGACACCTCATTTCGATTATATCTGTCAGGGGGTTACCGCTGGTATCGCCCGCCTCAATGCCACCAGCAGCATTCCCGTCGTCTTCGGTTTGTTGACCACAGAGAACCTTCAGCAGGCTCAGGATCGTGCCGGAGGTCGCTTGGGCAATAAGGGCGACGAGTGTGCCGTAGTGGCCATCAAGATGGCAAAATTCTAACAATGAAACTCATCAGCTGGAACGTGAATGGTCTGAGGGCTTGCGAAGGCAAGGGCTTCAGTCAGGTTTTTAAGACCCTTGATGCCGACTTCTTCTGTCTGCAGGAAACCAAGATGCAGCAGGGACAGCTCGACTTGCAGTTCGAGGGCTATCAGTCTTATTGGAACTATGCCGACAAGAAAGGCTACTCCGGCACGGCCATTTTCACCCGGCATAAGCCTCTGAGTGTCACCTATGGCATAGGCATTGACGAGCACGACCATGAGGGCAGGGTCATCACCCTCGAGATGGACGACTTCTATCTGGTGTGCTGCTATACCCCCAACTCACAAGACGGGCTGAAGCGGCTCGACTATCGCATGCGGTGGGAAGACGATTTCCGCAGCTATCTGATGACCTTAGACCAGCACAAACCCGTCATTCTTTGCGGCGACCTGAATGTTGCCCATGAGGAGATAGACCTTAAGAATCCCAAGACTAACCGCCAGAATGCCGGCTTCACCGACCAGGAGCGCCAGAAGTTTACTGAGCTTTTGCAGAGCGGCTTCATTGATACTTTCCGCACGTTATATCCCGACCAGGTCACCTATTCATGGTGGTCTTATCGTTTCCAGGCCCGTCAGAAGAATGCCGGCTGGCGCATCGACTATTTTGTTGCCTCCCAGCGCCTGCGTCCTTATATCCTCGATGCCAAGATACACACTGACATCATTGGTTCCGACCACTGTCCGGTAGAACTGGAGGTAAGTGGTGAGAGGTAAGAGGTGATAGATGCAGGAAGATATACTCTATTTAATTTTTTACGGAGCAGCGACCATGCTGTCGCTGACAGCTTGTTGCTATCTGCTGCTGCGTAGATCTAACGCTATAGCACCGGATGTCACGTCGCCCGTACACCTGCGGCGATGGACTGCAGCCTTCTTTGCCAGCATCACACTGAGCCACGTGTGGTATATACCGGAATTCTATTTTTCCTCAGCCGAAGACATCCTGCAATGCGACCTTATAGGCTCAGCGCTCGACTTCATGACGCTTGTCCCTCTTGGAATCATTGTTTTATTGTTTATGCTGCAAGACTGTCGGAGACCTCTCTGGCCCGTCTGCGTTGCGGTAGCACCTCTCGTTGTCATTATGATGTTGTGCGCTGTCGGGCGTAGCGTGGCACTTCTGCCTATATTTTATCTCTACTACCTCTGGTTTGGCATTGTCTTTGCAACATATATGGTGCGCCAGGTGCGACAATACAGCCGCTGGCTGCGCGACAACTATGCCGACCTGGAGCACAAGGAGGTGTGGCAAAGTTTCATAGTACTGGCCGTCATTCTGCTGTTTTTTGGCATCTATACATTTGACCCTTACTATCGCTTTGTCAAATACATCATGCAATTAAACAGCATGATACTTGTCTGCTATCTCCTGTGGCGGGTAGAAACGCTAAGCGACCTCAGTATCCAGAAGGTTTCAGATTCTGAGGCCACTCCTCTTTCCGGTTCAGAGGTGCCGATTGACAGTCTTAAAACCTCATCCCCCCAAAATCTTACCGACACCATCGGCTCCTTGCTACAGCGGCATTGCGTGGATGCACAGCTCTACCTGCAACACGACCTGACCGCCGTGTTACTTGCCAGGATGATTGGAACCAACCGCTACTATCTCAGTCGGTATTTCTCACAGTTGGGTATCACATACAATGCTTATATCAACAGCTTGCGCATCCAACACTTTATGAAGCTCTTTCTCGAAGCCAACGCAGCCAGTCTACCTGTTACCGCTCAACAGCTTGCCTTGAAGAGTGGCTTCCATAATTACCGCACATTCAGCAACGCTTTCAAGCAGCAGATAGGCCAGACGGTGACGGGCTGGATAAGGGAACAGCAAGAACATGATAAGCCCTAAAGAGGAAAAATCTGCAAAAACAGTGGTAAAATCTGCAAGAATCCCCCTTTACGGCATAAGTCGTGATTATTTTTTCAAGGGATAACGCTATCTTTGCCTTCTGAATGTTTAACCAATAATATTTTAGTATGAGCAATAAGCAACAATGGATGTTGGCTGCCCTGCTTATTTGTGGTGGAGCTGTCATGACGGCTTGCAAGGGCGGTAAACCCGTGAGCGACACAAACGACACTACTGACGAGCTACAGGCGGCGCGAGAGCGGATGGAAGCCCTGTATGGCGAGAACAAGACAATTACCGACGGCAACTACGACAAGTCGCTGGCCGTGAAGTGCATCAACGGTACCTTCGTCGGCAAAAGGAATGGCGATGTCATTGCCTACAAGGGCATTCCCTTTGTTGGCAAGCAGCCCACGGGCGAACTGCGATGGAAAGCACCCGTGGACTGTGTTCCCGATGACGGTGTCTATGAGGCCTATTACAACGGAAAGAGCCCCTGCCAGAATTCGGACAGTTGGCAGATAGGGTCACTCTATCCTAATGGCGAAGACTGTCTGCATCTGAATGTCTGGCGCTCTGCGGCCACATCAGCTGAGAAGAAACCCGTTATGGTGTGGATACACGGTGGTGCCTTCGAGGTGGGCGGAACGGCAGAGCCACGCGAGGAGGGCTGCAACTTCATCCAGGAGAACCCCGACGTCATTCTCGTTTCCCTGGAATACCGACTCGGTGTCTTCGGCTTCCTCCATCTGTCCCATCTGCCCGACGGCAAGGACTATCCCGACGCACAGAACTTAGGACTCATGGATCAGATGATGGGTCTGAAGTGGGTGCATGACAACATTGCGGCTTTTGGCGGCGATCCCGACAACGTGACCATCTTCGGACAGTCAGCCGGTGGTTGCAGTGTGAGCTTGCTTCCGCTCATCAAGGGCTCTCATCAGTACTTCCAGAAGGTAATTATCCAGAGCGGCTCGCCCGTCTTCACAAGGTCTACTGAGGAAGCCATCGCTTGTACCAACGAGCTGATGGACTCGCTGGGCTGCAAGACAGTAGCCGACCTGCAGAAAGTGGATATTAAGAAACTCATCGGCACGGCTGCCGACCTGCTCGGACTGCGCGTGTGGGCAGAGCGCGACGGCAGTCTTCTGCCTCAAGACCCCTATGAGGCCTACGCCAACGGTGCAGCCAAAGACCTGACTTTCCTTCAGGGCTGCAACAAGGATGAAGTGGGCTATTTCATCTGCGGTGTTGGACTGGAAGGCTGGAATGCCTTTGGCACCCACCGTTATGCACAGAAGCTGGCCCAGCTGACAAAGGAAGAGCAGACCCTGGTTGAGAGCTTCTGCAAAGATGCCAAGGGCGTCAGCCCCGAATACTCCAGCACCAACCGCCTGTTCGACCAGATTGTGTTCATCGCACCCCTCTTCCGCCTGTTGGAGAACCAGACCCGCGCCGGCGGCAAGACGTATGCCTATTTCTTCACGGCAGAGTCCTCCTTGCCACTTATGAAGAGCGGACATGCTGTTGAGCTTTCTACTGTATTCAATCATCCCGAAGAGACGCGCGTCACGGGAAGGCAGTTCGACGCTACCTTCGGTAAGACCATGCGTCGTATGTGGGTTCAGTTCGCCAAGACCGGCAATCCCTCGCTCAGTGCCGACCAGTCGCCCGACGGCAAGGCAAAGGAGTGGCCGCTCTATGACTCGTCAGACAGGCTGATGATGATTCTCGACGAGAAAAATATACATTTGGAAAAAGAATCAGAGAGAAAAATCCTGGATTGGGACAGAACCTATTTCCTGACTAAGTATTACTGCATTTAAGGAATAAAGATATGAAACAGACATTGATTCTCGGCAACATCATCACGATGGATGAAAAGAGACCCTTTGCCAAGGCTGCATTTCCTGAACTTCGTGTTCGACGAGGATAAGGATGACGCGAACTACTATCACCATGTGGTACAGCTGATGGATATGGATCAGGGGACGGTTTTCTGATCTGTTCCAAAAGAAGATAAAACCTCTCGTCATCCCTGCCGTGTGACAGGCGGGGATGACGTAAGAAGATGTCAAGACCCTTCGGGATGGTAGATGTCAGCGAGCAAAGGGGCTGAAAAACGTGTGTTAACTCAAAAGTACTTGCGAGTTAACTCATTCGACGAATCGAGTTAACTCAAACGATGAAGTGAGTTAACTGGCTTGAGGAAGGACGTTGGACGGTGTAAGGATTCTTTGCATGTAGATCGGGGTTGTAAATCAGGGGGGCTCTGATCTGTTCGCATGAATGAATCGGATGATGCGCATGAATGAAATGAACGATACGTATGATTGAGACACAAAATCCGTTTTGTGTCGGTGAGGATTGTTAATGAAAACAAGACAACGGATTTGACAATTTTTATTTTTCGATTTGGTGATTTGGTTATCATAAAGACACGAGGGTACAGAATGGATAGTATGGAAATATTGGGAATAGGTCTGCTTGATTTATGTTAAAAAACACTAAGGAATAGTCAGAAAGTTTGACGAAACGAATACAATGTTGAAATAAAAATACTATCTTTGCAGCGTTTTAACTATCTATTTGTTTATTATTAAAAAGGAGAAAGTAAATTATGAAGAAAGTATTTTTTGCAGTGATGGCTATGGTTGCCGTTGGTTTGACATCGTGTGGTAACAAGACTCAGCAGGGTGAGGCTGTTGACTCTGCGGCCGTGATCGAGGCTGCTGCCGACGAGGCTGCAACGGGTACGCTGGCCGAGCTGACCAGTGAGCTGGAGGCTGGTGACGCCAGCAGACTTCAGCAGACTCTGGAGTCAATCAAGGCTAAGGTAGCCGAGCTCATCAAGAACAATCCTGAGGTTGCTAAGCAGTATGTGGCTAAGGTTCAGAACTTTCTGAAGGAGAATGCCGAGAAGGTGAAGGCTCTGGTAGGTGACAACGCTGCCGTTGCTGCTGCTGTGTCAGCCATTACCGAGGCTGAGCCCGAAAGCATTGTCAGCGGTCTGCTGCAGCAGGCTGGCGATGCCGTGACGGAGGCTAAGGACTCTGTGGTGTCTGCCGCCCAGCAGAAGGTGGACGATGCCAAGGATGCTGCCCAGCAGAAGGCTGAGGAGGCTAAGGATGCTGCCAAGCAGAAGGCTGGCGAGGCTGTAGACGCTGCTGCCGACAAGGCTAAGAAGGCACTGGGACTTTAATTTGTTAGTTGAAAGTTCTACCTTGCGAGAAAAAAGGACTTTTCGCTGAATGAAATGGCCGGTTCGCTGAATATTTTTCGCGAACCGGCTCTTTTTGTCTACCTTTGCCTCAGAAAATAGAGATTATTAACTCAAAAAAGGCAAAGAATATGAAAAAGATGATGATTCTGACAATGGTTGCAGCATTCACGGTGCTCAACACAGCGTGTTCGACAGACGACCCGCTGACGAGTTCAAACAGTAGCACGGTCATTCCGACAGGTTCTGCGGGTGGCAACGGTGCTGGCGGTAGCAGTACGGGTGGCAGCAGTACGGTGACTGGCGACCTGGCAACCTTCACGGTGGCTATTGACAAGACGACGGCCGAACCGACGAGCGGTGTCGCCGACGCGTATTATCCTGAGGAGGAGGACAACCTGAGCAACAACAGCTTCACCACGCAGGTGGCTATCGATTTGTCGAACCCCACCGCCAAGACGGAGAACGGGGTTACCATCACCGTCAATGGCGGCCACGTTACGGCCAATCATGGTGACACGAAGAACGTCTGCTACTATGTGAGCGGTACGACGAGCAACGGCTCGCTGACCATTTTGGGCGAGAAGAAATACGAGGTGGTGCTGGCGGGTGCAGACATCACCAATCCCGACTCTGCAGCACTGAACCTGCTGTCGAAGAAACGCGCCTTCGTGGTGCTGGCCGACGGGTCGACGAACAGGCTGGTTGATGGCAGCACGTCGCAGAACGACCACAAGGGAGCACTCTACTGTAAGGGTAAGCTGCTGATGAACGGCAGTGGAGCGCTGGAGGTATATGGCAACTATAACAACGCCATCCACTCAGCCGACTATATCGTGTTCAATACGGGCAACAACGTATATGCCAAGTCGACGGCCAATCACGGTGTGAAAGCCAACGACGGTATCTTCATCAATGGCGGTATCCTGAACGTTGAGGTGTCGGCAGCTGCCGCAAAGGGCTTCAACAGCGAGGCTGACATCATGGTGAACGGCGGTCGCACGACGGTGATTACCACCGGCGGCGGAGTATGGGACACGGAAGACCTGGAGGCCAAGGGTGCTGCCGGCCTGAAGGCTGACTCGGTGTTTACGATGAACGGCGGTGAGCTGTGGCTGAAGAGCACGGGTTCGGGCGGCAAGGGTATCAACGTAGACCAGGAGGCCTACTTCTACGGTGGCAGCACGTATATCATCACGGAGGGTTCGCAGTATTCGTCGAACAACGACACGGCATCGCCCAAGGGCATCAAGGTAGATGGCGACCTGGACATCAGCGGCGGTCGCATCTGGGTGCGCACCAGTGGTAGCAACGGTGAGGGTATCGAGACGAAGAGTACGATGAATGTGACGGGCGGCGAAGTGGCCTGCTATGCCTACGACGATGCGCTGAACGCTGCCGGCGACCTGACCATCAGCGGTGGATATGTGTATGCACAGGCCCGTACGAACGACGGTATCGATGCCAACGGCAACTGCTACATCAAGGGAGGATTTGTTTTTGCCGTGAGTGCCGGTGGTGCTGAGGTGGCCATCGATGCCAATACAGAGGGCGGCAAGAAGCTCTACGTGCAGGGTGGCACCGTAGTGGCCCTGGGCGGACTGGAGCAAGGGTCGCAGCTCACGCAGTCGTGCTACCAGACCTCGTGGAGCGCCAACACCTGGTATGCGCTGACGTATAACAATACGACCTTTGCCTATAAGACTCCGTCGAGTGGTGCCACAGGAATGGTGGTCTCTGCACCGTCCACCCCAACATTGACATCAGGCGTAACGGTGTCGGGTGGAACAAGCTACTTCGGCGGCCTTGGCAATATCGGTGCTACGGTGAGCGGCGGCTCGCAGGTATCGCTCACCAGCTACAGCGGCGGCGGCGGAATGCCCGGCGGCGGAATGCCCGGCGGTGGCGGCTGGCCCGGTGGCGGAATGCCCGGTGGTGGCTGGTGACTGACGGTACATACAATAAAACCCGGAGAATCGCGTTTTATGAAATGGATGAGACAACAGTCGAGATATGAGAATATGGCTTACGCGGCGCTGTGGGGACTGCTCTTCGCAGCGCCCGTGCTGAGCCTGTATGTCCGCACCGCCACCAACTCGATGCAAGCCTTCGACTGGAATGAGGTGCTGATGGTGTGGAAGTTGCTGGCAGTGTATTTGGTGTTGTTTCTGTTGCACAACTTCCTGCTGGCACCGCTGCTGGTGTGGCGGCAGAGACGGGTGGCGTATTTCGTGCTGACAGCATGTGTGGTGGCGGTCTTTATGACCTATCAGTGTTCGAACCACCCCGATGAGCGCTGGAGAGGCGGTCCACCCCCGAGGGAAATGGGCCAGCACGACGGACCCCAGCCGAAGGACGGAGGACAGTACGACGGGTCCCATCCGAAGGACAGAGGACAGTACGACAGACCGCAGCCGAAGGAGGACGGACACCGGCCACCAGAGTTCGGGAAGCGTCCTCCAGTGTTCCTGGGGCAGCACGACGTGGTGGCACTTGTCATCCTGATGCTGATGTTCGGAGCCAACCTGGGCATCAAGGGATACTTTAAGTCGCGGAG
This sequence comes from uncultured Prevotella sp., assembly GCA_946548065.1. GTDB lineage: Bacteria > Bacteroidota > Bacteroidia > Bacteroidales > Bacteroidaceae > Prevotella. Next base: position 25,191 of record CAMNPM010000016.1, read on the forward strand.
CGACCAGAAGAGGCTTGTGGCACTGGAGAAGGAAAACCTGGAGCAGCAGCTGGAATATCTGAAGTATCAGATCAACCCTCACTTTTTCATGAACACGCTGAACAACATCCACGCCCTGGTGGATATCGACCCGGAGCTGGCCAAGTCGACCATCCTGGAACTGTCGAAAATGATGCGTTTCGTGCTTTACGAAGGTGACAAGAAGGGTGTGCCGCTGAGTCGTGAGTTCGACTTCATCCGCCACTATGTCACCCTGATGAAGCTGCGCTATACGGACAAGGTGGAGATCAGTGTCGACCTGCCCATAGAGGTTCCCGACCGACAGCTGCCGCCCCTGATGCTGATTACCTTCATCGAGAATGCCTTCAAGCACGGCATCTCGTACCAGCATGATTCGTTTATCGATGTGAAGGTGCGGATAGAGGGGCAGAAACTCTGGTTCACATGCCGTAACTCGAAAGCCGAAAAGCCCAACCAGGAGAAGGGTGGGGTAGGGCTCGAAAATGTCAAACAAAGACTACGCCTGCTGTATGATGAAAACTTTACGCTGAATATTCAGGACGAACCTGATGTATATAATGTTGAACTAACAATACCATTGTTATGATAAGATGCTTGGCTATTGACGATGAGCCCCTGGCTCTGAAGCAGTTGGTTGCCTACATAGGCAAGGTGCCGTTTCTGGAACTGGCCGCCCAGTGTCAGAGTGCGCTGGAGGCCCGGCAGTTCCTGGAGCAGGATACGGTGGATGCTATTTTCTGCGACATCAACATGCCCGACCTGAACGGTATGGACTTCGTGAAGTCGCTCACGGTGGCTCCGCTGGTAGTCTTTACCACAGCCTATGCGGAGTATGCCGTAGAGGGCTTCAGGGTGAATGCTGTCGACTATCTGTTGAAACCCTTTGGCATGCAGGACTTCCAGCGGGCTGCCTTGCGACTGAAGGAACGCTTGGGGGAGAGTGGGGCAACAGTCCAGGAGAACCCCACAGGGGCAGTAACGACAACCAACACGCAGAATGACGATACGCTGTTCCTGAAGACGGAGTATCGCATCGTCAAGGTGTCGATCAGCGACATCCGTTATGTGGAAGCGATGAGCGAATATCTGAAGGTTTATCTGGCATCAGAGTCGAAGCCTATCGTCACGCTGCTGTCGATGAAGAAGATGGAGGAGCGGCTGCCCGACTATTTTATGAGGATTCACCGTTCGTATATCATCAACCTGACGAAGATTCAGGAGGTGAACAAGAACCGCGTCATCATGGACAGCGAGACCTACCTGCCCGTCGGCGATATGTACAAGGAGGCGTTCCAGGCATATCTGGACACAAAGTTCTTGGGGAAATGAAAGTTGACTGTTGATAGTTCTCGCTTTACGAGTTTGGCTTCGCAATGACAGTTGAGAATTAAGAGGTGGGGGATATCCCTCACCTCTTAATTCTTTAGCTTGAAAGAGTTTTCTATGCTGCTGAGTTCGGCACCGAAGGCTTTGTCTACTTTCAGGCGCTGCTCAATGGTGGTGCAGCTGTGGATGACGGTAGAGTGGTCGCGGCCTCCGATGAGCTGTCCGATGCGCGAGGCTGGCATCTTGGTGTATTTCTGGGCAAGATACATGGATACCTGCCGCACCAGGACATAGTCGCGCTTGCGCGAGCGGCTGAACACGTTCTGCTGGGTCACTCCGTAGTGATGACATACTTTCTCCAGGATGTCGTCGACGGTCAGCGGATGGTTGTCAACCTTGACAGCGCGCTTGATGACTCGTTCAGCCAACCGCATGTCGATATTGGTATTGTAGACTACCGAATAGGCCAGAAGAGAATTGATGACTCCCTCCAGGTCGCGCACACTGCCATTGGCTGTCTCAGCAATGAACTGGATGACATCATCGGGAATCTTCAGTCCGTCGCGGTGGCATTTCGACTTCAGGATGTCGATACAAAGCTGCGTGTTAGGCTTCTCTAGTTCTGCAATCAGTCCACAGGCAAATCGGGTGAGCAGGCGGTCTTTCACGCCCTGCAGGTCGACAGGAGGACGGTCGCTGGCCAGAATAATCTGCTTACCCAGACGGAACAGATGGTCGAAGATATGGAAGAAGGTGTCAAGCGTCTTGGTAGCTGTAGCCCACTCCTGAACATCGTCGACTATCAGCACATCGATGGTCTGGTAGAAGTGTATGAAGTCGTTGACGGTATTACGGCGGGTAGCGTCAGTAAACTGTACCTGAAAGAGTCGGGCAGAGACATAGAGTACGCGCTTCTTGGGATAGAGCTCTTTGCAGCGGATGCCGATAGCGTTGATGAGGTGGGTCTTGCCACATCCCGACGGGCCGAAGACAAAGAAAGGATTGAAGGTAGATTTTCCCGGGTGCTCGGCGATTGACAGTCCCACGGTGCGGGGAAGCTTGTTGGAGTCGCCCTCGATAAAGCTGTGGAAGGTCTTGCTCAGGTCCAGCTGGGGATTGAGCTCCTGCGGTACGGCGGCATCGAGCACATTAGGCGACTGGTTGGCTCGCATGACGGGCTGCTGGCGCTCGATGTTCACGGGTTCGCTGCCCTCCTCGTCTACGGTAATCTTATTCTTCTTGTCGACTACAATGCGATAGTTGAGCTGTATATTCGTCCCAAAGCAACGGCAAAGCACCTTGCTCAACAGTGATACGTAATACTGTTCCAGATACTCATACACGTACCTGCTCGGTACTTGTACGAGTAAAGTCCGGCTGTTTTCGTCGTAGTTCTCGAAGACGATAGGCGCGAACCAGGTTCTGAATTGCTGCTCCGTGACATTCTCCTTAATCAAGCTAAGGCAGTTGTCCCAAAGCGCCTTTGGATTATTTTCCATACGGCGGTCGATGCTTTTGCTTACAATATTTAATTATTGACAGTCTGGTTAAAAATGATTTCGAGTGCAAAGTTCGCACTTTTTTTTGAAATAAGCAAATCCGTATTTTTAAACGGCAACTATTCAAAAGTTCGTAACTCTCTCGTTTCTCGAACTTTATGGTATATTGTTACTTTTATTAACAATATTCGCATTTGCAAATTCGTAATTACTTGTGTTTTAGCGGCTTGCGAAATTTGTGCGCATGCTATTAATCTTGTGCAATTATATTTTGCTATTGCTCCAAACATTGCTAAAATCAAGCACTTGGATAAGGCGTGTTGAAAATAATTCCTTAGCGGCTTTATTTAGACTAATTAAAAATTGCGTTCCTTTTACTTTGTTTTTGACCCGAATATCGAGAAGTGTACATAGCGCTTGGGATGAGCCTTCAGGTCGACGAGCAGCGAGTCGGCTGATACCACTGTGGCGTTCAGGTGGTTATACAGCGAGGCATCGCGCATCAATAGTCCCAGGGTACCCTCGTTGCTGTTCAGCTTGCTGGTCATCTCATTGACGTTGGCCAGTGTCTGGTTGATGCTGGCGGTCATGCTGGCCACATCGATGGTAGCAAGGTTGCCCGTCAGCTGTTGGGTGTTGTCGAGCACTCCGTTGGCTTTCTGCATCATCTGGGGCATCTCGCGGATGAGCGATGCCGACAGTGTGCGCAGCTCGCTGCTGGTGGCATTGAGGTTGCTGGTCATGCCCTCCACGTTATGCAGCGTCTGGGCCAAGGCGGGGTCGGCTAACAGCATGTTGAGGCTGGTCAGGATGGAATCCAGCTTGGGCATCATGGCCTCTATGGTGGGCATCAGTTTTCCTATCTTGCCCATCATGCCCATCTCGGCACTGCCGGGAATGGTGTCGCCTTTTTCTATCATGTTGATGGGGTCGTCGCCCAGCAGCAGATTGATCTTGATGTTTCCAAGCAGGTCGCTGGAAATCTCGGCCCGCGAACCGCGCGGCAGGCGCATCTTCTTGTCGAGTCCCATCACGGCTACGATGTTCCCACGGGCAGAGTAATCAAAGACGACGCTCTCTACCACTCCGACCTTGTATCCGTTGGCATATACCGGAGTGGAAGCAGACACACCGCTGACATCGGTGAACTTGACATAATAGTTGTCGTCGTTGGCAAAGACGCTCAGCCCCTTGAGGAACTGGAGTCCATAGAATAATACCACGATGCCGATAATGGCCACAATTGCAATTTTAACCTCTTTGGTGAAGAACTTCATAACGATTCTGCTGTTTTATTTTTTTTTGTTAGCCTTGTATTCTTGTATGGCTTCCTGCACATTCATCTTCTGACCATTTTTGAATGCGATGATGAATGCTTGGGGGAAACTGCTTGCCAGCGTTTTGCGCAGTTGGTAGATTTCATTGTAGTTGGTGGATGCCCCGACTGTATATTTATACAGCCTGCCTTCTTGGTAGAAATCAGCTTGGTGCTGTCCTTTTAGCTGCGGGTCGTTGGCCTTCAGCTTCGTCCCACTGACCAGAATCTGCACCTTGAAGACGGGTGCCTCTGTCGCAGGAGCTGAGGGATTAGGAGTCACCGTGGGTGTCGTTGTCGTAGGAGCGGCGGGTTTGGGGGGCGTTGCAGGTGTCGTTGCCGTAGGAGCGGCAGGCTTGGGGGATGTTGCAGGTGTCATTGTCGCGAGTGCAACGGGCTTGGGGGCCGTTGCTTCGGGTGAAACGGGTACGGCAGTAACGATAGAGTCGACACTGGGGGAGGCTGGCGCAGCCGGAATGGTGTCTGCCGGAGCTTTGCCTTCGCGGGCATCGGCCAGCTCTTGGGCCATCCGACTCTTTCTCTTCTTGGTCTTCTTGCCCTTGTCTTCGTCTTGCGGTACGACGGTAGGTATGGTGGGCGCAGGCTGGGCTTCGGCACGTAGTGGTACGGTGATGTTGCCATCGTACTTTCGCTTGTACTCGCGGAATGCCTGGTAGATGCCTTGTGCCAGCAAGGACACACCGCTGCTGGAGTGCAGGAACCGTTCTTCGTCGGCTGTCGAGATGAATCCCAGCTCTATCAGGCAGCTGGGCATCGAGGTCTCTCTAAGCACCAGGAATCCTGCTTGCTTGACACCCTTGTTCTGTCGTTGGGCAACAGCGCAAGTGTGTCGTTGTACGCATTTAGCCAGTTCGACGCTTTGCGCCATATTGTGGTCTTGCATGAACTCGAACATGATATAGCTTTCAGACGACCGTGGGTCGAAGCCCTGATAGCGTTGCTTGTAGTCGGTCTCATACAGGATAACCTCGTTCTCGCGCTTAGCCACAGCCAGGTTGTCGGCAGCTCGGTGCATTCCCAGGGTATAGGTTTCTATTCCTCGGGAGATGCGCCCACGGGGCAGTGAGTTAGTGTGGATGGAGATGAAGAGGTCGGCTTTGTTTCTGTTGGCAATGTCGGCGCGGGTGTGCAGCGGAATGAAAACGTCTTTCTTGCGGGTATAGATGACTTTGACGTCAGGGCAGTTTTGCTCAACCAGTCTGCCAAAGGCCAGCGCTACGTTCAGGTTGATGCGTTTCTCCTGCGTCAGCGACCCTATGGCACCTGCATCGTTGCCTCCGTGTCCGGCATCTATCACTAGTGTGAATTTTTTCTTGGCAGCAACAGCTGTTACTGCCATTAGCATCACAAGACCTATCAGAACCAGTATTCTATTTTTCATTTCGGCTGCAAAATTACGAATTAGCAGGGAAAAAGCCAAATTTTCTTTAAAAAGTCTGTGCGTTAGCGCTTAGTTTTATCATTTATTAAGTGTACTTCTACACCAGCCCCTTGGCAGTCGGCCCCTATGGGCGGATTCTGCTTGGTGATGGAGAGGTCGAGCGACGTCACCTGAGGGAAGGTGTCGAACACGTTGTGGGCTATTCGTCCGGCGACATGTTCGAGCAGCTGAGAGGGAACGGCCATCTCGCGCTCGATGAGCCGATAGAGGGTGCCGTAGTCGAGGGTAACCTCCAGCATGTCGTGCTCCATAGCCGAGCTGATGTCTACACCGCAGCGGATGGAGACCAGGAAGTCCTGCCCGATGGTCTGTTCCTGGGGCAGTACGCCGTGATAGGCGTGGAACCGGGCTTCCTTAATAAAGATGTATGAGCTTTCTACCTGCATATTATCCGCATCTTGATGAACCACAATTCTTGCAAATCAAACAGCCTTCCTGATAGACCAGACTCTCGCTGCCACAGTTGGGACACTTCTGGCCCTTGGCCTCTGTGCCGTCCTGAATGTATTTCTTCAAGGCTCGTTCCACACCGACTTTCCAGGTGTTGATGCTTTCAGACTTCAGCTGGAGCGAGCTTACCAGCTTGATGACGTGGTCGATGGGCATACGATAGCGCAGCACACCGGAGATGAGCTTGGCATAGTTCCAGTATTCCGGGTTGAACTTCTCCGAGAGTCCTTCTACGGTAGTCTTGTAGCCGCGCTTGTTCTCGAACTGGAAGTCGTAGCGCTTGGTGCCGTCTTCGTTCACCTGCTTGATAATCTTTCCCTTGGTCACCGTCTTGGGCAGCACGATGCCTTCCTCGTCGTCTTGCAGTCCGGTGAAAATCTCGTAGGGGTATCCATCCAGCAGACCAACGAAAGCCACCCATTTGTCCTTGTTGTTCTGGAAGCGCACCACGTCGCACTCAAGTATCTTCGGGCGAACTTCAGTTACCTCAGGATGCTTGCATGGACTGTCGGTTTGCTTCTGTTCCATGTTGTTGTCCTTGGTGGTGTCTTCTGTTACTGTATTTTCAGCGTCAGAGGCTTTCTTGTCTTTCTTCGACACGCTGACCATCACACCGGCGCGGCTTCCGTCGCGGTAGATGGTGCAGCCCTTGCAGCCAGAGCGCCAGGCTTCCACGTAGAGACGGTTGACCAATGCTTCGTCAACATCGTTGGGCAGGTTCACGGTGACGCTGATGGAGTGGTCTACCCACTTCTGTATGGCTCCCTGCATGCGAACCTTCATCAGCCAGTCTACGTCATTGGCGGTGGCTTTGTAATAGGGCGACTGTGCCACCAGGTCGTCGATCTCCTCCTGGCTGTAGCGCTTGGTGGTGTCAAGTCCGTTTACCTTCATCCATTCCATGAACTTGGGATGGTAGACGATGTACTCCTCAAAGGAGTCGCCCACTTCGTCTACAAAGTCTACGTGTACATCGGTGTCGCCTGGGTTCACCTTGCGGCGGCGCTTGTAGACGGGCAGGAATACGGGTTCGATGCCGCTGGTGGTCTGCGTCATCAGCGAGGTGGTACCTGTGGGGGCAATGGTCAGACAGGCAATGTTGCGACGACCGTATTTTGCCATTTCTTCATACAGCTGCGGGTCGGCCTGCTTGAGTCTCTGGATGAAGGGGTTGGCTTGCTCGCGCTGTGTATCGTAGATTTCGAATGCTCCGCGCTCCTTGGCCATCTGTACACTGCTGCGATAGGCGTTCAAGGCCAGTGTCTTGTGTACCTCCACGCTGAAGTCGGTGGCCTCCTGGGTGCCGTAGCGCAGTCCCATAGCGGCTATCATGTCGCCCTCGGCGGTGATGCCCACACCCGTGCGCCGACCCTTGGAGCTCTTGGCCTTGATCTTCTCCCACAAGTGCATCTCAGCGCCTTTCACCTCCATTGACTGCGGGTCGCTGGCCACCTTCTCCAGGATGAGGTCGATTTTCTCCAGCTCCAGGTCTACGATGTCGTCCATCAGTCGCTGAGCCTGCTGTACGTGCTGTCTGAAGAGTTCGTAGTCGAAGTAGGCCTCCTTGGTGAAGGGGTTCTTGACGTAGCTATAGAGGTTGATGGAGAGCAGTCTGCATGAGTCGTAGGGACAGAGTGGAATCTCGCCACAAGGGTTGGTGGACACGGTGCGGAATCCCAGGTCGGCATAGCAGTCGGGAATGCTCTCGCGCAGGATGGTGTCCCAGAACAATACGCCGGGCTCGGCACTCTTCCAGGCGTTGTGCACTATCTTCTCCCATAGTTGCTTGGCGCTGATTGTCTTTCTGACTACGGGGTTGTCGCCCGTGATGGGGAACTGCTGTACATACGGCTTGTCCTCGGTGGCACAGCGCATGAAGTCGTCGTCTATCTTTACGGACACGTTGGCTCCTGTCACCTTGCCCTCAGTCATCTTGGCATCGATGAAAGCTTCAGAGTCGGGGTGCTTGATGCTGACGGAGAGCATCAGTGCTCCGCGACGTCCGTCTTGGGCTACCTCGCGCGTACTATTACTATATCTCTCCATGAACGGCACCAGTCCGGTGGAGGTCAGGGCCGAGTTGTTCACGGGCTGTCCTTTCGGACGGATGTGGCTCAGGTCGTGTCCCACGCCGCCGCGACGCTTCATCAGCTGTACCTGCTCCTCGTCGATGCGCAGCACGGCACCGTACGAGTCGGCATCGCCGTCGAGCCCTATCACAAAGCAGTTGGAGAGCGATGCTATCTGGTGGTTGTTGCCGATGCCCGTCATCGGACTTCCCGCCGGGACGATGTAGCGAAAGTGATCCAGCAGGTCGAAAATCTGCTGGGCGGTCATCGGGTTCTTGTACTTATTTTCTATACGTGCTATCTCGTTGGCCAGCCGCCAGTGCATCTGCTCGGGCGACTTCTCATAGATGGTGCCCAGCGAGTCCTTCATCGCGTATTTGTTCACCCATACGCGGGCTGCCAACTCGTCGCCGCCAAAGTAAGCAAGTGAGGCTTCGTAAGCCTCGTCGTAGCTGTATGTCTGCATGTGATTGATGATTTTTGGCTGCAAAGTTACGAATTAGCGGACATAATTCAAAGAGATTTTGTGATTTTCTTTTCTATTTTGGAAAACTTTCTGCATTTTTCTTCCCCGAAAGTTTTCCGTTTTGGAAAACTCTTCGTACCTTTGCAGCATGAAAAATCTGATGACTCGGCGAACTATTCGCCAATACAGCACTCGTGAAGTGACAGAAGAATTGCTGAACCGGCTGATGACGGAGGCAGCACGTACGCAGACTATGGGCAACCTGCAGCTCTATAGTGTGGTTGTGACCCGCTCGGCAGAGATGAAGCAGCGGCTGGCTCCGGCCCATTTCAATCAGCCTATGGTGACGCAGGCTCCCGTGGTGCTCACCATCTGTGCCGACTTCCACCGCACCACCCGTTGGTGTGAGCAGCGCAAGGCCGACCCGGGCTACAACAACTTCCTCAGCTACCAGAATGCGGCCATCGATGCGCTGCTCTATACCCAGACGCTCTGTTGCTTGATGGACGAGGAGGGACTGGGCTACTGCTATCTGGGCACAACCGTCTACATGCCCCAGCAGATTATTGATGTGCTGGGGTTGCCTAAGCTTGTGATGCCTGTTGCCACGCTTACCGTGGGTTGGCCTGCTGAGCAACCGGCACTCTCCGACCGCCTGCCTCTGGAGAGTTTTGTGCACAGCGAGTCTTATCACGACTATACTCCACAGGATATCGACACCTATTATAATAATAAGGAACAGCTTGAGGAGAATCGCCATTTCTGTGAGATTAATCACAAGGAGACGCTTGCCCAGATATTTACCGACATCCGTTATACCCGTAGCGACAACGAGGCTATGTCGGCTGGGCTTCTGGAGGCTCTCAAGCATCAGGGCTTTTTTTAGTTTTCTAAACTGCTGATTTTTTTTCCCCCTGTACTCAAAAAATATTTCCCCTGCACTGGAAAAAGTTTTTCCGTGCAGGGGAAAAATAGGTAGGTAATTACTAATGGGCGAGTGCTTCGAAAAGGCGGTCTAAGGCCTGTTCGCAATCGCCGCCAGTCTCATTGAGCAGCGTGACGAACTTCGACCCGATAATGGCTCCGGCAGCATTGTCCTGAGCAGCCTTCAGAGTTTGCGCATTCGATATGCCAAAGCCTATCATACGGGGATTGCGTAGTTGCATGCCGTCGATGCGACGGAAGTATTCCTGTTTCTGCTCGTCGAACGATTTCTGTGCACCCGTGATGGCGGCACTTGAAACCATGTAGATAAACCCGTCGGTGTGCTGGTCGATAAACTGGATACGTTCTTCGCTGGTCTCCGGCGTAATGAGCATGATGACGCGTAGGTCGTACTTGTCGGCGGCAGGTCGGACGGTCGTCAGATAGTCGTCGAAGGGCAGGTCGGGGATGATGAGGCCCGACACGCCCGCCTCGGCGGCATCAGCGCAGAAGCGCTCTATGCCATAGTGGAGGATGGGGTTGAGGTAGCCCATCAGTATCAGCGGGATGCTCACCTCGTCTTTGATTGCCTTCAGCTGCTCCAGCAGCAGGCGTACCGTCATGCCGTTCTTGAGAGCGCAGGTGGCTGCGGTCTGGATGACCGGACCGTCGGCCAGCGGGTCGCTGAAGGGGATGCCTACCTCGATGAAGTCGATGCCCCGACGCTCCATCGTCTTGATGACATCGGCCGTTCCGTCGAGGGTAGGGCAGCCTGCACAAAAATACAGCGACAGGAATTTCTGGTTCTCCGCACGTTCGGAGAATAGTTTATTAATCTTGTTCATTGTTGCGTATCTGTTTAATAAATGTTTTTAGTTTTTCTGCATCTTTGAGTCCGGGCGTCACCTCGAAGCGCGAGTTGAGGTCGATGCCTATGCACCTCTCATGGTGGAAGGCTTTTACGCGTGATGCATCGTCAGGCCCGATGCCGCCCGAGAGCAGGAAGGGCGTCGCACCGCAGTAGGAGGAGAGTACGCTCCAGTCGAACTGCTCGCCGTTGCCTCCCACAGAGGGACCCTTGGTGTCGAAGAGGAAATAGTCGGCTGCCCCCTCATACTCGGCAGTACATCTGAGGTCGTCGGCTGTGGCGATGTTGAAAGCCTTCATCACTTCCCATTCGCGGAGCGCTCTGGCATACTCGGGCGACTCACTGCCGTGCAGCTGGATGATGTCGAGCGCATATTCATCTGCCGTCTGTTTCACGACTTCGAGGCCTTCGTCGACGAAGACTCCCACACGCTTTGCGTAGATGGGCATATATTCAGGGAACACGCTCACGCAGCGCTTGGACTTAGGCCAGAAGATAAATCCCATCCAGTCGGGCCGCAGTGCTTCCACCTCCCGGATGTTTTCTGGCTCACGCATGCCGCATACCTTGATGATCATAATGCTTCATGTATGTTAGAGATGAAGTCGCGAAGAGCACTGCCAGGGTCGGGAGCCTTCATAAATGTCTCGCCAATCAGGAAGCCCCTGAAGCCGGCCTCGCGGAGCTCCCGAATGGTCTGCGGACTGGAAATACCACTCTCGCTCACCTTTACGGCGTCATGTGGTAACAGCTCTGCCAGGCGGTAACTATTCTGGACGTCTGTGACAAACGACCCCAGGTTGCGGTTGTTGATGCCGCAGAGGTCAGGATTCAAGGCGGCGTACTCCAGCTCTGCTTCTGAGTGCATTTCGAGCAATACCTCCAGCCCTAACTCATGAGCCACGCGCATCAAGCAGGCACAGCGTTCTTTCGTGAGGCAGGCCGCTATAAGCAACACCGCTGATGCCCCGCAGAACAAAGCCTCGAAGAGCTGTATCTCTTCAACGACAAAGTTCTTGTAGAGGATAGGCAGAGTGACACCGCTCTGGCGGGCAGTACGGATAAAGTCGTCGTGTCCTCCGAAGTAGTGCTGGTCGGTCAGGATGCTGAGTGCCGACGCTCCACTGTGCTGATAGGCCAGTGGGATGATGTCGGCCCGCCCCTCTTCCTTGATCCAGCCCTTCGAGGGAGAGCGGCGTTTGAACTCAGCTATGATGCCTGTGTCGCTGTGTAGAAGGGCCTCGCGCAATGAAGGCTTCTTGGCCCGCAGCACGGTCAGTTCGTCATATTTGTGCGCCACGATTTCCTGTAGAATGTCTTTGGCCATAAATCCTCTTTCTTGTTATGAGTTGAGCTCGATGAATTTCTTGAATGTCTTCAGTGCGCTTCCGCTGTCTATCGACTCGCGGGCTATCTCGATACACTCTTCGATGCTCTTCTGTCCCTTCTCCAGCACCTGGATGCCAAAAGCCGCATTGGCCAGAACGATGTTCTTCTGGGCGGGCAGTGCGCGGTTCTCCAGTACGGCATCGAAAATCTGCTTGGCCTCTTCTTCGGTTGCACCGCCCACCAGCTCTTCAGGCTTGGCAATGTCGAATCCCAGGTCGCTGGGCTTGAAGATGCGCTCGTAGCTGTTAGTGGTCACCTTGAAGTCGCCGGTTAGTGAAATCTCGTCGTAGCCGTCGATGCTGTTCACGATACCGTAGTCAATGCCAATCTTCTGGTACACTTGCGTATAGAGGCGCATCTGGTCGAGGTTAGCCACACCCAACAGCTGGCACTGAGGCTGGCTGGGGTTGACCAGCGGACCCAGAAGGTTGAAGATGGTGGGGAACTGGAGTGCTTTACGGATGGGCCCCACAAACTTCATGGCGCGTGCAAAGAGCTGGGCATGTAGATATACGATGCCCGCCTCGTTGAGGCTTCTGTTCAGCTTGTCGATGTCATCGGTGAAGTGTACACCGTGATTCTGGATGACGTTAGATGCTCCGCTGGTCGAGGTGGCAGCATAGTTGCCGTGTTTGGCTACCTTGTAGCCCGCTCCGGCGATGACGAAGCAACTGGTGGTTGAGATGTTAAAGGTGTTCTTGCGGTCTCCGCCCGTACCTACTACGTCGATGTAGCGGTCGGCGTTGAGAATGGCAGGCACACCAGTCTCCAGGATTCCGTCGCGGAAGCCCAACAGCTCGTCTACCGTCACACCGCGCATCTGCAACGCGGTCAGCAGCGCGGTAATCTGCTCGTTGGGATATTCACTCTGGGTGATTCCTATCAGAATCTCCTTCATTTCCTCACGAGATAGTTCCTCGTGGTTTAGCATCCTGTTCAGGATGTCTTTCATTGTCTGTGGCATATTATTCTGTTTTTTTGTTGTTTCGATGCTTCGGTGCTTCGATGTTTCGATGCTTCGGATATCCCGATGTTATAGGAAGAGCCAGTTCTGAATCATCTTTTTCCCGTCAGGTGTCAGTACGCTCTCGGGATGGAACTGGATGCCTCTGACGTTCAGCTCTCTATGCTTGAGTGCCATGATCTGTCCTTCGTCGCTGACAGCTGTTATCTCTAGACAGTCGGGGAATCCGTCTCTGCTCACCACCCATGAGTGATAGCGCCCCATCGTGATGCGCTGAGGCAGTCCCGTGAACAGGGCATCGTTGCCCAGTTGAGTACCCTCGGTGGCTACTCCGTGAAACACGTCGGTGAGGTTTTCCAGCTTGGCACCGAACACCTCGCCAATGGCCTGATGGCCCAGACAGACACCCAGGATAGGCTTGCGGGTGGAATAGGTTCGGATGACATCAAGCAGGAGCCCAGCCTCGGAGGGGATGCCTGGTCCTGGCGACAGGATAATCTTGTCGAATGCTTTAAGGTCGTCTATTGCGAACTGGTCGTTGCGCAGTACGGTCACCTGTGTACCCAGCGTCTTGACCAGATGGGCCAGGTTGTAGGTGAATGAGTCGTAGTTGTCGATGATGACTATTTTCATAGGAAAGATGGTTCGAATGGATGTTAAAGATTTGCTGCTTCTTTGAATAGCTTAGTGTTAAAGATTTGCTGCTTTAAGAATAGCACGTCGCAGGGCGCCCAGCTTGTTGTTTACTTCCTGCAGTTCGTACTCTTCGTTGCTCTTGGCTACTATACCGCCGCCAGCCTGGAACCACAGCTCACCGCCTCGCGACACGAAGGTGCGGATGGTGATGGCCTGATTCAGACTGCCGTCCAGTCCGATAAGACCTATACAGCCTCCATAGGCTCCGCGATTGTGGGGCTCGTATTCTGAGATGAGCTGCATGGCCCGCACCTTAGGCGCTCCCGACAATGTGCCAGCGGGAAAGGTGTCGATAAAAGCCTTGATGGGGTCTGCATCCTTGTCCAGTTCACCAGAGACTCTGCTCACCAGATGGATGACGTGCGAGTAATACTGGATGTCTTTGTAGTAGTCAACCTTGACATCGTGGCAGTTGCGCGAGAGGTCGTTGCGGGCCAGGTCCACCAGCATGACGTGTTCCGCATTCTCTTTGGGGTCGTTGCGCAGGAACTCGGCTCCCTTGCGGTCGGCCTCCGCGTCACCTGTACGTTTGGTGGTGCCGGCAATGGGGTCGATATACATCCGCGCTCCTTTTGCGTCGCCCGCTGGGGCTTCTATCCTGCAGTGCGTCTCGGGCGATGAGCCGAAGATGCGGAAGCCGCCGAAGTCAAAGTAGAACAGATAGGGACTGGGGTTGATGCTCCTCAGGGCGCGGTAGAGCTTGAAGTCGTCGCCCTCGTACTTTTGGATGAATCGCCGTGAGAGTACTATTTGGAACACATCGCCTCGCAGGCAGTGTTTGATGCCCTTTCGGATGTTTGCCTTGTGCGCTTCGTCGGTCAGCGGGCTCGTCACGTCGCCCACAGGGTGGAAGTCGTAGGCTTTCACATTGGTGCGGTTCATCGCTTTCATCACGCTGTCGATGTCGCTTTCGTCACCTATCGTCACCATCGTCAGTTGGTTGTTGTGGTGGTCGAAGGCTATAACTACCTTATATAATATATATAGCATGTCGGGGGCATCGTTCTTCTCCTGCGTCTCGTCCTTCACGTCGATGTTCTCGAAGTAGCGCACCGCGTTGAAGCTTGTATAGCCAAATAGTCCTATGTATCTGGCATCTTCGCCTTCTACGTGGATGCGGTCTATGAGGGCATGGATGGCTTCGGCTGAACCAAAGTCCTTGTCAAGTTCGCGCTCCAGCCTGCTCCCGTCTGGATAGCTGATGCTTACCTTTCCGTGGCCTATTGCTACGGAGGCAATGGGGTTGACACCGATAAAGGAATGCGAGTTGCTCTGCTCGTGATAATCGCTGCTCTCCATCAGTGCACTCTGAGGGTAGAGGTCGCGCAGCCGCATGTAAATGCCAACGGGGGTATAAAGGTCGGCAAGTATAGTCCTGCTGATGGCTGTATAGTTAAAATTCTCCATATTCTCCTGCCAGTTTTTTGTTCTTCAGATAGGTTTCTACATCTTTGTCGCCGCGTCCGCTGACCGTCAGCACAACCACGTCGCTGGGCTTGAACTGCAACTTCGACAGCGCGGCAATAGCGTGAGCACTCTCTATGGCGGGAATGATGCCCTCCATGCGTGTCAGTTCGTAGCCCGCCCGGATGGCTTCGTCGTCATTGATGCTCAGCACCTGTGTACGGCCCTGCTTGGCCATATTGCAGTGCATCGGACCCACACCCGGATAGTCCAGACCTGCAGAGATGGTGAATGCCTCCTGTATTTGTCCGTCATCGTCCTGCATCACCAGCATCTTGGCGCCATGCAGGATGCCGACTGTTCCGCGATGGATGGTAGCTGCCGTATAGTCGGTGTCCCAGCCGTGTCCGCCCGCCTCTGAGAGTACAATCTTCACGCGTTCGTCGTCCATATAGTGATAGATGGTGCCTGCAGCATTCGAACCTCCGCCTATGCAGGCTATCAGGTAGTCGGGATAGTCGCGTCCGATTTTTTCCTCCAGCTGCCATTTAATCTCTTCCGAGATGACGCTCTGCATCCTGGCCACCAGGTCGGGGTAGGGGTGTGGTCCCATCGTGGAACCCACGATATAGAAGGTGTCGCTGGGATGACAGCACCAGTCGCGGATGGCTTCCGAGCAGGCATCGCTCAGTGTCATGTTGCCTGTGCGTACGGGGTGGACCGTCGCCCCCAGCATCTTCATGCGTTCTACGTTGGTGTGTTGGCGCTCTACGTCGGTAGCTCCCATGAATACCTCGCATTGCATACCCATCAGCGCACAGACGGTGGCAGTGGCCACACCGTGCTGTCCGGCACCCGTCTCAGCGATGATACGGCTCTTGCCCATCTTCTTGGCCAGCAGTATCTGTCCGATGGTGTTGTTGATCTTATGCGCACCAGTATGGTTCAGGTCTTCGCGTTTCAGGTAGAGCTGACAGCCATACTTCTCGCTCATGCGCTGTGCAAGATACAGCGGGCTCGGCCGCCCCACATAGTCTTTCAGCAGAGCGTGGTATTCGTCCTTAAACTCCTGCGACTCAATGATGGGCAGATACTGTTCCTGCAGGTTGCGTACAGTAGCATAGAGAATCTCTGGAACGTATGCTCCGCCAAATTCACCATAATACCCTTTTTCGTTTACTTGATAGTTCATAATCTATGAGTTTTGTTTTTGTCTTTTTTGTTTCCGGATGTCATCGTTGATGCTATTTAAAAGAAAAGAGGCTCATCGCGTTACCGACGAGCCCTCTTATCTTCTGCCAACATTCAGAAACGGCTTCGTACCTCGCGACTATTTCAATCTCGAGTTTCGCCACCACCAAATGTTGTTCATTGTTTTCATCGTTCTATCTAGTTTTGTTTTTAATTTACGGATGCAAAATTACGAAATTTCTTTGAATCTGCAAATATTTTGCTGTTTTTTTTGCATTTTACTAAAAAAAAACAACAAAAGCTTGCATTTTATGCGGATAATAACTATATTTGCCATCGATAAGCCGTTTGTGACCATTTGTCTGCAAGACTTATCTTTATATGATGAGGTTGGTAGCGTCCTGCACCAACCTCTTTTTATGAAAAAAGGGAGGCGTCTGACCTCCCTGTTTCTCTTACTGTATCTCCCAGCCGATGGCTGAGGCTCCCAGTACGGCAGCCGATGCTCCGTCGAGTCCGCTGACCAAGAACTG
Organism: uncultured Prevotella sp.; assembly: GCA_946548065.1. Taxonomy (GTDB): domain Bacteria; phylum Bacteroidota; class Bacteroidia; order Bacteroidales; family Bacteroidaceae; genus Prevotella. The sequence continues at coordinate 41,768 of CAMNPM010000016.1, forward strand.
AGCTTTTCCTCGGAAGATGGACAGCACGTGCTCGTCGTACGACCGTTTGATGGGATTCATAATCAGGTCGCCTGCTTTCACCATACCTCCGAAGAAGATAAAGGCCTCTGGCGACGAGAAGGCAGCGAAGTCAGCGCAGGCTTCGCCCAGCATCTTGCCCGTGAACTCATAGATTTCTTTGGCCAGCTCGTCGCCTTGGCCTGCAGCAATAGATACGTCGAGCGAGGTGATGTCGTCGGGATTCTTCTCGCGCAACAGGCTGGGACGGTCGGTCTTGCTCAGCAGCTCGCGAGCCGTACGTGCCACACCGGTGGCCGAGCAGTAGGTTTCCAGGCATCCCGTTCGTCCGCAGCCGCACAGACGGCCCTCTTCACCCCGCACCATGATGACGTGACCCAGTTCGCCGGCAAAACCGTCGTGGCCATAGAGCAGCTGTCCGTTGACAACGATACCGGAGCCGACACCCGTTCCCAGGGTGATGACGATGAAGTTCTTCATTCCTCGGGCCGCTCCGTACACCATCTCGCCTACGGCAGCAGCGTTGGCATCGTTGGTCAGCGCTACGGGAATGCCGCCCAGGGCGTCGCTGAATAGCTGTGCCAGGGGTACGATGCCGTCATGGGCCCAAGGCAGGTTGGGCGCAAACTCGATAGTGCCTTTATAGTAGTTGCCGTTTGGAGCACCAATACCCATTGCCTTGATGGTCTCGATACCGCCCACTTGCTCGATAATGGGTTGCAGAGCCTGCACGGCTGCCTTCACATAGTCGTCTGCCGTTGCAAATCCGCCCGTCTTGATGGCTGTTGTTGCTTTGATGGTGCCGCGAGCATCTACAATCCCGAAAACGGAATTGGTACCGCCTAAGTCCAAGCCGATGACATAAGGCTTTAATCCTTGTTGTTCGTTCATATGTTATTGAGTGTCTTTAGTTGTGAATAGTTCTATTTTGAGCCACAAAGTTATGAAAAAAGAGTGATAAAGCAAAGTTTTATTCGCAAAAACTGACGTATTTCGTATTATTTTTGTAATTTTGCATCCGATATGCCGTTTCATGTACCTATAAATATATTAGATTTCATCTTCAAGGGGATGCTCATCGGGATGATTGCTTCGGCTCCCATGGGGCCTGTCGGCATTCTCTGTGTGCAGCGCACCCTGAACAAAGGACGCTGGTTTGGGCTGGCCACCGGACTGGGGGCGGCAGCCAGCGACATCATCTATGCAGGTATTGCCGGCTTTGGAATGTCGTTTGTCATGGACTTCATCAATAACGACCAGAACCGCTTCTACCTTCAGATTGTTGGTTCGTTGCTGTTGTTGTGCTTCGGATTCTATACCTACCGTTCCGACCCCACACGCAAGATGCATCAGTCCGGGCAGCAGAAGGGTACCCTCTGGTACAACATGTGGACGGCATTCCTGGTCACCTTCTCCAATCCCCTCATCGTATTCCTCTTTTTGGCCATGTACGCCCAGTTTGCCTTTGTCCTGCCCAACCATCCCTTCGAGATGCTGGTAGGCTTTGCCAGCATCGTGGGCGGAGCATTGCTGTGGTGGTGGGGGCTCACGTGGCTGGTAGACAAGGTACGCACCAAGTTTGATGACAATGGCATCCGGCTCATCAACCAGATCATCGGTGTGGCCGTGATAGTAGGGTCGTTGATTATTTTCTTGGGTACAACGACCAATCTCGTACGCTGGTAATAGAAATCGTAAATAGTAAATAGTTAAATTGTAAATCAGAACCCGGTGTTTATAGCGCAAGAATTACGTAAGAAGAACATAGCCGAATACCTGCTGTATATGTGGCAGGTCGAGGATACCATCCGTGCTTTCGGCTGTTCGTTGTCAAGGATCCGTCGTGAATACATCGACCGCTTTGACTATAGCGACGAGCAGAAGGAAGAGGAGGCCGACTGGTTTGGCAACCTCATCCGCATGATGAACTCGGAAGGCTGTCGCGAGCATGGTCATGTTCAGATTAATAAGGTAGTGATGCAGCAGCTGCAGGAGTTGCATGCCCAGTTGCTCTCGTCGTCCAAGTTTCCGTTCTACAGTGCTGAGTACTATAAGGTGTTGCCCTATATTGTGGAACTGCGCAACCACGGAGCCAACAAGGACGAGAACGAGATAGAAACCTGTTTCAACTCGCTCTATGGCGTCATGCTGTTGCGCCTGCAGAAAAAGGAAATCACCGCCAACACCCAGCATGCCGTCAAGGAGATATCCACCTTCATCGGCATGCTCAACGACTATTATCTCAAGGACAAGCAAGAGCCGCTGGAGTTTGAATAAATCGTAAATAGTAAATCCGTAAATAGCAAATAATAAGGTGAATATTCTGGTTACAGGCTGCAAAGGCCAATTAGGAAGCGAGATACGATTGCTGGAGAAGAATACTCCCCAGCATTCATGGTTTAATACCGATGTGGACGAGCTGGACATCAGCAACCAGCTGGCTGTCGAACAGTTTGTGGCGCAGCACCAGATTGACGGCATCGTCAATTGTGCCGCCTATACAGCTGTCGACAAGGCCGAGGATAACAAGGAACTGTGTACCACGCTCAATACGGTAGCTCCAGCCTATCTGGCTGCTGCCGTCGAGAAACGCGCCGGGTGGATGATACAGATATCTACCGACTACGTGTTCAACGGTACCAAGTACACCCCCTATGTCGAGACCGACACCCCCTGTCCCAACAGCGTCTACGGCAGCACCAAGCTGGCTGGCGAACTGGGTGTGTCGAAGTTCTGCCGGCGTACCATGATTATCCGTACGGCATGGCTCTACAGCACCTTCGGCAACAACTTCGTCAAGACGATGATTCGCCTGGGCAAGGAGAAACCCGAACTGGGGGTCATCTTCGACCAGATAGGAACTCCCACCTATGCCCGCGACCTCGCACAGGCCATCATGACGGCCATCGAGAAAGGCATCCGCCCGGGTGTCTATCATTTCTCCAATGAGGGTGTCACTTCGTGGTACGATTTCACCAAGGCCATCCATCGCCTTGCCGGCATCACCACCTGTAGGGTGCGCCCCCTCCATACCGCTGAGTATCCCACACCGGCCCATCGCCCCCACTACAGTGTGCTCGACAAGACCAAGATCAAGCAAGCCTATGGCATCGAGGTCCCCTATTGGGAAGACAGCCTCGCCGAATGTATTGCTAAATTGTAAATTGTAAATCGTAAATTGTAAATTGTAAATAGGAAATAATAGTGGTGAATCAAGAGATAGAACGTAGAAGAACCTTTGCGATTATATCGCACCCTGATGCTGGTAAGACTACGCTGACGGAGAAGTTCCTGCTGTTTGGCGGACAGATACAGGTAGCAGGAGCAGTGAAGAATAACAAGATAAAGAAAACCGCCACCTCCGACTGGATGGACATCGAGAAGCAGCGTGGTATCTCGGTGTCGACCTCTGTGATGGAGTTCGACTATACTCCTGACGGTTCCGACATAGAGTATAAGGTGAATATCCTCGATACCCCTGGTCACCAGGACTTTGCCGAGGACACCTACCGCACACTGACAGCCGTCGACTCTGCCATCATCGTGGTCGACGGGGCCAAAGGTGTGGAGACGCAGACCCGCAAGCTGATGTCTGTCTGTCGCATGCGCAACACTCCCGTCATCATCTTCATCAACAAGATGGACCGCGAGGGCCGCGACCCCTTCGACTTGCTCGATGAACTGGAGAAGGAACTCGAAATCAAGGTCCGCCCGCTGTCGTGGCCCATCAACCAGGGTGCCAAGTTCAAGGGCGTCTATAATATCTATGAGCAGAAGCTCGACCTCTTCACTCCCGACAAGCAGCGCGTCACCGAGAAGGTCAGTGTAGAGGTCTCTTCTCCCGACCTCGATGCCCGTGTCGGCGAGCAGGATGCCGCCAAGCTGCGCGAAGACCTGGAACTGGTGGATGGGGTGTATCCGCCGTTCGATGTGGAGACCTACCGCTCTGCCGAGGTGGCTCCTGTCTTCTTCGGCTCTGCGCTCAACAACTTCGGTGTGCAGGAACTGCTGAACTGCTTCGTCGAGATAGCTCCCAGCCCGAAGCCCACCAAGGCCGAGGAGCGCATGGTGCAGCCCGAGGAACCTAAGTTTACTGGCTTCATCTTCAAGATTACGGCCAACATCGACCCCAACCACCGCTCGTGCATCGCCTTCTGCAAGGTGTGCAGCGGCAAGTTCCAGCGCAACCAGCCCTATCTGCACGTGCGTCAGGGCAAGACGCTGCGCTTCTCCAGCCCCACGCAGTTCATGGCCCAGCGCAAGTCGACCATCGACGAGGCCTGGCCGGGCGACATCGTGGGTCTGCCTGACAACGGCATCTTCAAGATTGGCGACACGCTGACTGAGGGCGAGCAGCTCCATTTCCGTGGATTGCCGTCGTTCTCGCCGGAGCTCTTCAAATACATCGAGAACGATGACCCCATGAAGTCGAAACAGCTGCAGAAAGGCATCGACCAGCTGATGGACGAGGGCGTGGCACAGCTGTTTGTCAACCAGTTCAACGGCCGCAAGATTATCGGCACCGTAGGCCAGCTGCAGTTCGAGGTCATCCAGTACCGTTTGGAGAACGAGTACAACGCCAAGTGCCGCTGGGAACCCGTCCACCTGTATAAGGCCTGCTGGATTGAGAGCGACGATGCCCAGGAGCTTGACAACTTCAAGAAGCGCAAGTATCAGTATATGGCCAAGGACAAGGAAGGCCGCGATGTCTTTCTGGCCGACTCAGGCTACGTGCTCTCGATGGCGCAGGAAGACTTCAAGCATATCAAGTTCCATTTTACCTCTGAATTCTAATATCCCTCTAAGAAGCGTATGACAAGAGAAGAAGATATACGTAAAGCCGTGGAAGTGTTGCGGCGGGGTGGGGTGATACTCTACCCGACGGACACGGTGTGGGGCATCGGCTGCGACGCGACGAACCCCGAGGCCGTGCGCCGAGTGTACGACATCAAGCAGCGCGACGACTCGAAGGCGCTGATCTGTCTGGTTGACAGCGACGCCCGTCTGCAGCGTTACGTGCGACAGGTGCCGGACGTGGCGTGGCAGCTCATCGACAGTCTGAAGGACAGCGATGCCAAGCCGACGACCATCATCCTGGATGGTGCGGTCAACCTGGCGCCCAACCTGATTGCCGAGGACGGTAGCATAGCCCTGCGCATCACCAACGAGCCCTTCTCGCGCGAACTGTGCTACCGGTTCCAGAAGGCGCTGGTCAGCACTTCGGCCAATATCAGCGGCCAGCCCGCTGCTCAGAACTATTGTGACATCGACCCCCGCATTGTCGAGGCCGTCGACTATGTCTGCTGGACTCGCCGACAGGAGCACAAGCCCCATACACCCTCCAGCATCATCCGCCTGCGCCAGGACGGCGAGGTGACCATCATCCGTAAATAAGAAATGGAAACCACCATACAGAATCCCACCTGGATACAGCGTCTGCACCAATGGCGCACGGAGCATGTGAGCGACAAGATGTTCCTCCTCATCCTGGCGTTTATGGTGGGTGTGCTGTCGGCTGTGGCTGCCTTCGTGCTTCATGGGCTCATCAACCAGATAGTAGCCCTGCTCACCGGACATTTCCAGGCCGACACCTACAACTGGCTCTACCTGGTCTATCCCGTCATCGGTATCTACCTCACCTCCCTCTTCGTGCGCTATGTGGTCAAGGACAGTATCTCCCACGGCATCACGCGCATCCTCTATGCCATCTCGTCGAACCGTTCACGGCTCAAGGCTCACAACACGTGGTCCAGTGTCATCGCCTCCGCCATCACCATCGGCTTCGGCGGCTCAGTGGGTGCCGAGGCTCCTATCGTGCTCACCGGTTCTGCCATAGGCTCACAGCTGGGACAGCTGTTCCGGCTCGACAACAAGACGCTGATGACACTCGTAGGCTGCGGAGCGGCAGGAGCCATCGCCGGCATCTTCAAAGCGCCCATCGCGGGACTCGTCTTCACGCTGGAGGTGCTCATGATCGACCTCACCATGGCCTCGCTGCTGCCCATCCTCGTCAGCTGTGTCACGGCCACCTGCTTTACCTACATCCTACGGGGCGACGCGTCGCTCTTCACCTTCCACCTCGACTCGGGATGGACCGTAGAGCGCGTACCGGCCTGCATACTGCTCGGCATCAGCTGCGGACTCGTCAGCCTCTACTTCATCCGCACCATGAATGCCTTCGAGGACCTCTTCAGCCGCTTTGCCAACCGCCCCTATCTCAAGCTCCTCATCGGAGGCGTCACCCTCAGCACTCTTATATTCCTCTTTCCCTCGCTCTATGGCGAGGGCTACCTCAGCATCAACCTGTTGCTCAACGGAAAGACGGAGTCCGACTGGGACCAGCTGCTCGAAGGGTCGCTCTTCTATGGCCACAGCGAGTACCTTATATTATATATAGCCCTTGTGCTGTTCACCAAGGTCTTTGCCACCACGGCAACCAATGGCGGCGGAGGCTGCGGCGGTACCTTCGCACCGTCGCTCTTCATCGGCTGCTTCACCGGATTCCTCTTCTCCAGACTGTGGAACATCAACCAGATAGGCGTCTACGTGCCGGAGAAGAACTTTGCCCTGCTGGGCATGGCAGGGGTCATGTCGGGGGTCATGCATGCTCCGCTTACAGGCATCTTCCTCATTGCCGAGATTACCAGCGGCTACAACATGTTCATGCCCCTGATGATTGTCTCCGTAGCCTCCTATCTCACCATCATCATCTTCGAGCCCCACAGCATCTATGGCATTCGTCTGGCCCGGCAGGGTAAGCTCGTCACCCACCATACCGACCATGCCGTGCTGACGCTGATGAGCCTCGACAGCGTTGTCGACCAGGACTTTCAGGCCGTAGACCCTGAGATGGAGCTGGGACAGATGGTTCATAAGATTAGCCGGTCGCGCAACAGTGTGCTGCCCGTCACCGATGCGGCAGGAACGCTTCTGGGCGAGATTGACATTGTCAAGATACGCCACGTCGTCTTCCGCACTGAGCTCTACCATCACTTCCGGGCTGCCCAGCTCATGGCTGAGCCTGCTGCCACCCTGACTGCCGACACCACCATGAGCGAGGTCATGAAGACCTTCGAGCGCACACAGGCCGACTGGCTACCCGTGCTCGATGCCGACCGGCACCTGAAGGGATACATCTCGCGCAAGCGGCTCTACGATGTCTATCGTACGATGGTCCACGACCTCAGCCAAGACTGATTCAGTTTCGTTTCTTTCCGCCCTTCATGATGCTGTATTTCAGCTGCAGTTTCACGAAGGGCTTAACATGGTCGTACATCCGCATGTAGGTCTTGTTGTATCCGCTCTCGCGCAGTCGGCTGTAGAAAGGAACGGTGATGCCAAGGCCGAAGTTCAGCGACAGGCCTTGCGCTGCCTGCAGGTCGGCAAACACGCCAAACCGCTCCGACAGTGTGCTGATCTCTGCCTTCCGGGGCAGGTCTTTGCTGTCTGGGCGCAGGTAGATCTTGTCGGTGGCTAACTCCATGCCCAGGGCATAGCGCAGCTTGGGGGTGGCCTGATAGTATAGGTAGTTGTTAGTCTCCATACAGTTGATGCTCCATCGGTCGTCGAAACGGTGCGAATAGATAATCAGCGGATAGAGCGGCCACGACACGGAGGTACCCAACAGCAGCAGTCCGCCGAGGGCGAGGTTGGTATTGCGGTTGCGCGTGATGGTGAATACTGCTCCTCCCATGGCCGAGAAGTTCTCGTAGCCGTATTGCGAGAAGTTGCCCGTTATCATGGCCATCAGCGTGAAGGGCTTGCCCAGCCAGTGGGTGTTGTAGGTGCCTGTGAATCCGCCTCCGAAGTGGTGGTGGGCATTGGGAATGGGCAGGTGCAGCTGCGGCCCGTCGGCATCGGCTTGCAGGCTCCGTGTGCTGAAGTTATAGAAGGGATTGAAGGAGAGGGCGAAACGCTTGTTGCCCCACAGCCTCACATTAGCCCTCAGACGGGCGTTGATACTCTGCCGCAGCCGGCCCTTCTCCGTCAGCTGTCCGCCGTCAGTCTCCCAACGGTAGTCCGTGTTGGTGCTTCCGTCCACGGCAGCCGTAATACTCAGTTTCTCTCGCGGGTCGCTCAGTTGTGCCATCGTCAGCAGGCATTGTAGCAAGCAGCAGCATAGAATCGCTGTCCGTTTAGCTTTTTGCATGGTCATCGTATCTTTTGCTTTAACAATTCCTTTGTTTCATTATTGAAATAGCATCCATCATTGGAATAGCGCTCAAAACGTATGCAAAATTACACTATTTCGTTCAGTTTAGCGTCGTTTCCCTGCAAGATTTAACATTCTTTGCGAACGCACCTCCTTCCTGGCTGCTGTGGCAGGGCCGGCGGGCGGTCATAGGAACAAAATCGACCAACCTTTACCTTACTATGTAAAAAATGTGGGGGCAGTTACATCGAATTTGCAAAAAAATTAGTAACTTTGCACCGAACATTCTACGAAATGACACGACGAGAGATAAATATTGTTAAGCGAGAGCAAAAAATGACCGAAACATTTGGCCATTCCAATATTTTTGCTACTCTCTCTCTCATGCGCTAACCGCCAGTCCACCTCTTTCCATACGTGCGCATACGTGCGTCAATATACGGCTTTCTTTGCAGAAATGCAAGTTTTGGAGCAGCGAGAGCAAAGGCAAACTTGTTTGTCATTTGCCGAGTCGCGACAAAACTCGACCGAAGGTCAAGGGAAGCCTTGCTATTTTTTGTCCCTATACTAATTACATATCCGTACAATGAAGAAAATAATCCCGA